>JAKAKQ010000154.1 GCA_021813425.1 Nitrospirota bacterium | reverse complement strand
ATATTGCGAGGCACTTCAGCCTGGGAATTAATGGAGTCAGTGCGGCTAATCCGGGGGTAGACATATGGGTGCCTAAAGCCGGAGAACGCATCATGTTGCCTCTGAGTTTTATCCTGCCGGACGCTCCCAGAAAAGGCATTGTGATCAACTTGGCCGCAATGAGGCTTTTTCGATTTAAAGGAGATAGTGAGTCAATGGCGGTGTCGACCTACCCGGTCGGTGTCGGTACCGAAGAGCGACCCTCACCTACGGGGGAAATGTATGTGGAGCGCAAGGTAACCCGGCCGACCTGGCATGTGCCTGCCTCAATTGCCAGGGATCATCGTGAAAAAGGAGATCCTCTGCCTGCTGCAGTTCTGCCGGGCCCTGAAAATCCCCTTGGAGAATACGCGCTATATTTAAGCAAGCCGAGTTATTTGATCCATGGCACTAATAAGCCGGCCAGCATTGGTCTTAGGGCAACCAATGGCTGCATAAGACTCTATCCGGAAGACGTGAAGAAACTCTATCAGAATACTCCGGTTAAGACACCTGTATTCATCGTTAACCAGCCATATCTCCTCGGTCAATATGATGGAGTAGTTTACATGGAAGTTCATGCGCCCCCTGAAGACTTGGACGCTGTTGAGTTTGATAAGATGTATAGAAAATTAAGAAATATCGAAAGGGAATCGGGGCGCAGGCTCGACTGGAGCAAAATTAAGAAAGTATTGGCCGAGGCCCGGGGGATTCCTGTTCCCATATTCGAGATCAGGCAAGGAAGTGGAAAAGGGGTTGCGGTTGAAGAAGCCATAGAGCTCAGGCACCCGGTCAAATTATATGGCAGACCGGAAATACCGGAGCTGAAAACAGAGGCGTGGTCTGTCTTGGCTGCTGACGTGCAGAACAAGACTGATGCTGTGAGGCTTGCCGCCATTATCAACCACCAGGGTCCGCAAATCCCGGCAAGGGTGTTATCAAAGAACGCCAGCTACCGTGTTATCGCCGGCCCTTTCAATGATATCAGAGAGGCCGAAGATGCAATCAAACGCTTGAAAATTGATTTGGAAATAGATGGTGCTTTGATTGATCCTGTCAAGAAGAGATAGTTGATCCAGCCTTTTCCTGCACGTTCAAGCCCCATAACTCACCGCATTAAAAGCTCTTGTACCATGAAAATAATTTAATGATTTCTTTGCCTTCTTCCGTGGTATTATTTGGGGCATAGGATTCCGGTCTTAACAATAACATGAAGGAGGATTAGACGATGAAGAAGAGTTTTTTGGCGGTCCCAATGATGCTTGCTATTGCTGTTACTGCGGGTTGTGCAACAAAGGGTGACCTCGAGAAAGTTCAGTCGCAGCAGATGCAGACTGGTGCGAAAGCTGATCAGGCAGCGCAGGATGCGCAGGCTGCCAAGGCCTCAGCGGATGCGGCCACGCTAAAGGCAGATGCTGCCGCAGCCCGCGCCGAAAATGCCCTGAAGATGGCAGAGGAAAGGGAGAAGCTCGCGGATGAAAAGGCGCAGCTCGCAGATGAAAAGGCGAGGAGGGCTGACGAAGCTTTCGCGAAATCAATGAGGAAATAATCACTTTTACAGGGAGTTGTTAACTTTGCCTTCAGTGCTCCGAAAAAGAAGTGGCAGGGTTTTGAGACCCTGCCACTTACTTAAGCTTCCACCTTTCAAGTCTGTCTGGACCATTCAACTAAACTTTTTATTTGTCTGCATCATAATAGCACCATTTCTAATATGCGGATGCAGTCACTTTGATGAGGGATTTCATTTCAAAGAAGCAAATGATCTCTTTAGCCAGGGAAGCTACAAAGCTTCTCTGAGCAAATATGAGCAGATTATTGAAAAATATCCCGCGGCGGGAGACAGGGTCCTTTTCGAGATGGGTATTATTTATGCGTATCCCGGGAATGAGCAAAAAGATTATCAGAAATCCCTGGAATGTTTTCAGAAACTCATAAAGGATTATCCGGGGAGCGGGTACAGGAAAGACAGTGAGATGATGATATTTAATATCAATAATGTCATTATCAAGGATAAGACGATTGCGACGCAGCATGCACAGATTGAGACCCTCCACCAAGATGTCAAGAGCAAGGGAAATGAGATTATTACACTGCAAAAAAAGATTGAAGCGCTTGAACAAGAGGTCAAGAGCAAAGAGAACGAGATTTTTGCACTCAGGAAAGTCCCGGCAGATAAGATTCTGATAGAGAAGAAAGAACGGCGACTGACGTTGATTTCCAACGGCAAGGCTCTCAAGACCTACAAAATAGCCTTGGGGGGAAACCCGAATGGTCCAAAAGAAAGGCAAGGCGATAACAAAACCCCGGAGGGAACCTATGTTATCGATTCAAGAAATAGGGACAGCCGTTATCACCTTTCTCTTCATATTTCCTATCCAAACGAGAAAGACAAGAAGCGGGCAAAAGAACTTGGTGTTTCTCCAGGTGGCGACATCATGATCCACGGCATTAAGAATGGTTTCTCGTGGGTTGGGGATTTTCACACAGACATCGACTGGACGAAAGGGTGCATTGCCGTTAAAGATGAAGAAATAGAGGAAATTGACAAGTTAGCGCCAAATGGTACGATTGTTGAGATAAGGCCATAGGAGGCCGCATAACTTATCTTTCCACCGAATCGCATAACTCTCCCGTGAACTCAGTTGCCATAAAAAAGGTCAGCATTTCGTGTCATACGTTTTTGCGATAAGAGAAAGTAGCATAAAAAAGAATATTGGACGAAAATAGGAAAGAGAGGGCAGAACAAAAGACTGGTCGAATACAAACAAGGAGGAGACAAATGATATCCAAGTCTACTATGCAGGACCCTGTTGTAACAGATGGGGACAAGTATTCGGTCGTTCTCGAAAACGAACGCGTTAGGGTGCTCAGGTACCACGATAAGCCAGGTGACAGAACTTTACCACACGCTCACCCTGACTATGTATTGTACGCGGAGTCTTCTTTCAAGCGGCGTTTGACCTTTCCTGATGGCCGGAAGCAGGAGGTTGACGTCAAAGCGGGGAGTATTTCCTGGGTGAAGGCGCATATACATATCGGCGAAAACATAGGAGATACGAATACCGACGTAATAATTGTCGAATTGAAGTAAAACAGAACGTTGGGCAAGACGGAGAATAATCTTAAATCAGTATATTGAAACCTTCAATAGGAGTTCTCGCTGATCGTCCGGTAAACGACTCCTGCGCATTTTCTAAGATAAGCAAATTGAGGGCGATGGTGGAAAGCTACCGGCTGAGCATCGTCTTTTCATCCTCGGTAAAGGAAGTGAAGACTGAAGCGAAGCGGACATGCTCTTCCAGCTGCGCGAGTCTTGTAAACGAAAGTCGTGACTTTCTATCCTACGGAGTACCGACATAATGATACTTTCGGGAAGCCGCAACTGATGGCAAGTACATCCAGTAATCAACTTCTGTCATCATCCTCAACATTCTGTGAAGTATAAACGGAAGCTCATTTCTGTGAAGAAAAAGTCTGTGTAAGACCTGCCTATCTTCGGTAATTGCATTTAAGCAGCAAGAGATGTTGGTTTGGGACTCGCTCCTTCTCGACCAAATATGGAGATAATGCACGAAAGATGGATACGGCTGTCGTTTATAAACCGAGTGTTCGCAATACATGCCAAATCATGATATCCTGAGGATAAAAAGAGCCGACTACAAGGAGGTTTACGATGACCGCAAAATTATGTATGACCCTTCTTCTACTGTTGATGGTTTCTCCTTATGCTAATGCGCAATCAGATACAGACTTAACGAAGAAAGGAAAAATGGAGGAACAAGGGAAGGTAAT
>JAKAKQ010000361.1 GCA_021813425.1 Nitrospirota bacterium | reverse complement strand
GGAGCCTGCTTCGGCATTGGTAAACTGTCTGGCCAGGGTAAGGATCCTCTCAAGGACAAGATCGATATCCTTAACCTGGGATATCTCAAGCCCGATGTCGATTATCTGTACAAGCTTCTGTTTTTCGCTCAGCATAACATTCACCTCTAAAAGATCAGAACTGTTCTTCTTTCCACATATCTTCGGTAAATCTGATAGACTTATTCCTGCCGGTCTCTTTGGCCCTGTAAAGCGCAACGTCAGCAAATTTGATCGCCTGCCAGAACCCCTGCGTGTCCAAAGGAAATTCACTTATCCCGAGACTTATTGTCTTTCTGAGAATTCCATCCGGTACTTTTATCTTTGCTTCCTGGATGCTATTTCTGATCTTTTCAGCCACCTGAAAACTTTCGCCCTCCTTAATATCAAGCAGCAGGACAAGGAACTCTTCTCCTCCAAACCTTATTACAAGGTCTGCGCTTCTTATGCTCGTTTTAATGATCGCAGAAGTCTCTTTAAGTATCATGTCTCCGACATTATGACCATACACGTCATTAACCTGTTTGAAATAATCGAGATCGCACATTATCAGGCCTACGTTTTTCCCTCTTCTCATGATCCCGGCCACAAGCGTTTCTGTGTATTCCTGCAGGAACCTCCTGTTGTAAAGACCTGTCAGGGAGTCTTTCAATGCTGAATCCCTCAATGTGTTCATAAGTCTTTTCGCCTCGATAACAGAGAGAGACTCCTTAATATACTGTTCGGCCTTGTATATCCTTCTGTCTTTTTTCCCGGCTTCGGCATATTTTTTATCAAAGAGAAATTGCACGACACCTCCGGTGCTTCCTCCAATAATCATGGGAACGCATATATGCACTTTCTCAAGTTCGGTGCGGAACTGTTTGCACATCTGGGGATAAGTGATTGAAGATATTAAATGACCCGTTTTTTTTGCCCTGCATAAGTTACAATTTTGCAGGATTTCATCGTTGCAGAATATTTCCTTATCATCTAGGATTATGGGATAAACCGGCCTCATCTTATTCTGGCTGTTTGAAACCTCGTAAATGACACATTCATAAAGTCCGAAATTCTCACCGAAAACCCTGCCTAATCGGGAATAAACATCCTCGATACTCTCGTCCTCCTCTATAACCTTCTTGAAAGTTGCCATGCCATGAATCTCTTCCATAAGTTCATTGAAATCCTGAGACAGGGTGCCTATCTCGTCTTTTGATGTAATTTCTATTCTCTTTGTAAGATCTACCTCACCTTCGCCGAGAGATCGTATCTGATCTATAATCGATTTGACCGGCTTTGCGATTGCTGTCGCAATCCAGAAGGTAAATACAGTAAGAAGAATCGTTGCAATGAATAAAACACCTATTGCAGTAAATGAAGTGCATCTTATTGCAAATTTAATCTTTCCCGAATTTAATGAATATAATTTAACCGCCTGTGCGGAATATTCATTTGAAAGGTATATGGCGTTTAAAAGCTGCTGCTTAAAGCCGGCCATTTCCTTCTCAAGCTGACCGTCGTGCTTAACACCTTTGTTTAAAACATCTGCTTTTAAAACTGAAATATCTTCAACTTTCTTAGTTAAATCATCTGTAATCAGCGTCATTTCATTTACATATTTTTCGGCAGCGGAATCCCCTTTTACAGATTGAACTGTAAAACTTTCCAACAATTTACCATTTTCTCTCTGAATGTCGTTGATCTGGCCGCCGATTAACAGCGTTGCAAGAAAATTTCTTATATTTTCTATCCTTAATTTGGATGCGTCGATTCTTTTAATGACATCTTTAATATCATTGGTATTCATTATTTCTGCTGCATCTAAGTTTAAATTCTGGAGTTCACGGGTAATCTTCTGAGCGGCTCTGTCATGCGGCATAATTTTATTTACGATTTCGCTCGATTTGGAATTAATATCTATAATCGTTGTAATGCTTATCACAAACATAATAACAAACCAAAAGAGCACACCGATTGAAAAAAGCATAAACTTCTTTCTTATTGGAAGGTCTACAAAGGTAATAATATCAACTAACTTTTTAAGGAAAGTTTTGGCGCCTTTTTTCTCTGTCAATCTTCCCTCCCTAAATCAGGCCCCTGATTGCTTAAACAGATTTTTATATATTACAGATTTTTTCCCTTTTATTCTATAAATATTTTCAGGGGATTATTTTATCTCGAGCATCCTGTCAAGCGCCTTTTTGGCCGGGACCCTGATATGCTCAGGGACCTTGATAACATGGATATTTTCCTTGAACGCCCTGAGTATGCTGTTAAGCGTGGTTTTTTTCATATTAGGACATATCATGTCTTTTCTTAAGGGGTAAAAAGTCTTTTCAGGGTTTTCCTTCCTGAGTCTGTGCATAAGCCCTATCTCTGTACCGACTACAAATTCCCTTGCTGTTGAAGACGTAGCATACCTGAGCATGCCTGATGTGCTCGTGACATGATCTGCCATATCAAGCACCTCGATCCTGCATTCAGGATGTGCCATAACAAGCGCCCCGGGATGTTCGGCCCTTGCCCTTTTCACATCTTCAGGCGTCACCCTTTCATGCACATGGCAGAACCCGTCCCATGCAATAACCTTTTTCTTCGTGTTTTTAGTCGCCCACATGGAGAGGTTCTTGTCGGGTATGCATATAACCTGATCGCCCGGCAGGGAATCTATCACCTTAACCACATTTGCAGATGTGCAGCATATATCGCTTTCAGCCTTGATATCTGCTGTTGTATTTACATATGCGACCACAGGGACGCCGGGGTATCTCTGCTTGATGTCCCTCAATGTAAATTCAGGGGGATACACAAAGGAAGGAGGTGTGTCAAAGCCAGGGAAACTCCTCCGGACAGGCCTCGGCGAGTCAACCCTTATCATGTCTGCCATCGGGCATACGGCATTTATCTCGGGAAGCAGGACTGTCTTTTCAGGAGAGAGGATAGAGGCGCTCTCTGCCATGAAATTGACCCCGCAGAAGACGATCATGTCACATTTTATGGTTGCAGCCGTTCTTGAAAGTTCAAGGGAGTCCCCTACAAAATCCGCTATTTCCTGAACTTCATCCCTCTGGTAATTATGGGAAAGGATGATTGCACGCTTCTGTTCCTTGAACTCCAGAATCTGTTCCCGAAGGGAAGAAATGTCAGAAGGCATTTAAAACCTTATTTTATTACTTGCCTTTAAAAGAGAGGAATTCGTAAAGAGGATTGTACCGTCCTCAAGTACAACCTTGTAAATAGGGGTTGGTTTAACCTCGCTGCCCGAATCAGAGAAACTTAAATTCCGTTTTCCCTTATAAAGAGAGAAAACCCTGTTGACGTACTGTTTTGTCTCTGATATCGGCGGGACACTCCCATATTTTTCGACTGTTTTAGGTCCTGCATTATATGCAGCAAGGGCAAGCGTTAAATTTCCATTGAATTTTTCGAGAAGGTACTTAAGATATTTGGTGCCTCCTTCTATATTTTCCTCGGGATTAAAGGGATTGCCGACATTCATATCGTTTGCAGTAGAAGGCATCAGCTGCATAAGTCCCATGGCGCCCTTTCTTGATACAGCCCTGTGGTTGCCGTTCGATTCGGTCTTTATAACGGCGTGTATCAGATCAGGTTCTATCTCGTATTTTGAAGCCGCCCGCTGGACATGGCTGCTGTAATCCCTGCTGTTTATAACTTCTTTATCTATAAGCTTCTTTTCCTTGACCTTTTTCTCCTTCATGACCTCTTCGGTCTTCCTGCCATAAGGTGCATCTGTATAACATATAACGCCATTCTCATCTGTATATTTATATATATCTGAGTAAGCGGACGTAGCCAGGAAAAGCATACAGGAAAAT
>JAKAKQ010000201.1 GCA_021813425.1 Nitrospirota bacterium | reverse complement strand
ACGAACAGGAAGGAGGTCTGTCGGATTTCATCTATGATGAGTACCTCCGGAAGATTTATAAATCTGTAAAAGGCTCTGACGGTAATTTAGAAGGCATATTGAAAAAGGCCAGGGCCGATTTCGGGAATATTAAAAGAGACGATGGCAAGAAACCGCTTATCGGTATCGTCGGAGAGATATTTGTAAGGTCCAACCGGTTTTCGAATGAACACCTTGTGAAAAAAATTGAGGGACTCGGAGGCGAGGCATATCTGACCCCTGTTGAAGAATGGATCAGTTATATAAACCTTATGGGGCTTCGCAAGGTGTTGATAAAAAAAGATTGGTCTGGTATGATTAGTCTTCTGTTAAAGAGGTTCTTTCAAAAGAGGACAGAGCGCGGATTCGAAAAATATTTCGCGGGATTCCTGAAGACCCTGCATGAGCCTGATACGAAAGAGCTTTTGGCCAAGGCAAGTCTCTATATCCACCCCTCATTTGAGGGCGAGGCTATCCTCAGCATCGGAAAGAGCATCGATCTCATTAACAGAGGGGCATCAGGTATTGTAAATGCGATGCCTTTCGGATGTATGCCCGGCACTATTGTAAGCGGAATGATGCGAGGGCTTACCAGGGACTTTGGCATACCGTGCCTTAGTGTCCCATATGACGGAACTGAATCCCTTACAACAGAGATACAGCTGGAGGCCTTTATGGATCAGGCGAGGGAATATAAGAAAATAAATAAGAAGTAGGAAATAAGAAATGGGAAGTTTAAAAAGTGTTTTTATTTCTTAGCTCTTATTTACCATTTATTATTAAGAAGAAGGAGGTGAGTCTGTGGGGAACGTTGTAAAATGGCGTAAGAAAAAGATGAGCAAGCACAAACACAAGAAACTGCTCAAGAAGACCAAACATCAGAGAAGAAAGAATAAATAAAAATTAATATTTTTAATTTTTTAACAATGCATTATTTCATCCTAATTAAGTTTTATTATTTGGACAGGGTTTTGTCTGTTTCGAACCGGCTTACTCTTATTCCGATAAACGGCATGGTTGCTGCATAATCGGAGAAAAGAACCTTTTTAACTTTGCCGCCCTTATTTTTACTGCCGCTTGCATGTATAAGATAAACATTGTCAGTCTCTTTTTTTATGAACCCTATATGACCGACAATTTCCCCCCTGGCTGTTTTTCCCGGGAAATTAACAAAAAAGACAATATCCCCGCTCATGAGGAGATCGATATTTTTCATGATGTTCCTGCCGGTAACTATGACGACTTTTCTCTTTCTCCTTGAACCCTGAATGACATCGGTCTCTCCAAGCTCCAGGGTTATTTCCCTCCCCCATTTTCCGCTTTCGAGCATATCTTCGCCATATTCGAACCTGTCTTCATAATTCAGGATCTTTCCGTTTTCAGTCCTGCCCTTCTCCTTGAATCTCTTATCCAGTGCAACAAGCAGGGCATCAGCGGGGTCTTTCCCGATGGCAAGTTCAGCTGCCCTGAATGTCAGGTACATGCAGTCCACCCTTTCATCTGCTGCAATCACTTTTCCCCGGACATATTCACCAAGCGGGTCGGTATCGTAGGGTGTGTCCAGAAATTTTTCAGCCCAGAAGGCGATACGTTCGCCTAAAGGCCTGTCTGCCAGTTCTTCCTGGAATAAGGCTATATCTGTATCGGACATGAAGGCAAAGCCGGTCGGCGGCAGCAGAAATAGAAAAAACAGAATAAGCTTGTACATGGATTTATTATAAAAAACAACAAAAAGATTTTGAAACAATTCGCTTCAATAGGGTATCATTCATAGATGATAAAAAGTTTCTCAACAACAGGAATAGGGAGTATGCCTCACAAAGATCCTGAAGAGGCATGCAGGCTTATATTTGAAACATTCGATATCCCTTTCTGGCCGCAGCTTCCGAATATATCCTTCAGGGAGTTCATGATACCCCAATACTCCGAAGGGATGCCTTTTTTCAGGATCGACCATGAAAGACAGATTGTATGGATAGAAAAAAATTCATCCGATGATCTTGAAAGGTTTTATGAGGTATGGAAAGAGGAGAGCAGGATAGCGATTTCAGAAGACTACGCAAAGGGACTCCATACCTTTATCAGGATCATTAAGAAAAGAAGATTCGATTTTCTGAAGGGACATGTTACCGGCCCTCTGACCTTCACACTCGGCTTAAAGGGCATTGATGGAAAGCCGGTATACTTCGATGAAGAACTTCGTGAAATTTCCCTGATGCTTTTAAAGGCAAAGGTCAGATGGCAGCTTGACGTGCTGAAGGCACACGCTGAAGACGTGATACTTTTCATAGACGAACCGATCCTTTCCGCGCTCGGCAGCTCAAGTTATCTCGGCGTCAATAATGATGAAGTCCTCCGTCTGTTAAAGGATATTACAGCTACAATAAGATCTGAAGGATGTATATCGGGCATTCACTGCTGCGGCAATGCAGACTGGCCTCTTGTGTTTAAGAGCGGAGCCGACATAATCAATTTTGACGCATATGATTATATTGAAAATGTTGCGCTTTATCCAGAAGAGATAACGGCGTTTCTGAAAAAAGGCGGGTACCTTGCATGGGGGATAGTCCCGACATCCGAGGCAATAAACAGAGAAGATCCTGGATCGATAAGGATACGTTTTGACAGGGATATCGAAGCGCTGTCACGCAGAGTTCCCGAGTCGCTTGTGCTTTCTAACATACTCCTTACCCCATCATGCGGGACAGGGTCGAGGACCATTAAAGAGACATTAAAAGTCTTTCAGTTAATAATGAGACTTAAAGAGACGCTTGCGTGAAAGGTATTTTTGTATCTTTTGAAGGCATAGAAGGGACAGGCAAGTCTACCCAGGCAAGACTCCTTTCCGAATACCTGACAGGGAAGGGCCTCAGGGTCATAAAGACAGAGGAGCCCGGTGGTACGCGGATAAGCCTGAAAATAAGGGAAATCCTTTTATCTTTAGACAGCAGGGGAATGGACCATGTCACTGAACTCCTGCTTTATAATGCCTCCCGTTCCCAGCATATAAAAGAGGTCATTATGCCTGCACTTGAAAGAGGCGATGTCGTAATAACAGACAGGTTCTCTGATTCAACAGTAGCCTATCAGGGATATGGAAGAGACATTGATTTAAAGCTGATAGATTCCCTTGATAAGATTTCTACAGGAGGCCTGAAGCCTGATATCACCATACTCCTTGACATAGATGTGGAGACAGGCCTGAGGAGAAATAAGGAAATAAACAAGAACGACCGGCTTGAACAGGAGGATATAGTTTTTCATCAAAAGGTCAGGTCAGGTTTTATAAAGATAGCTGAAAGAGAGCCTGAAAGGGTGAAGATGATCGACTGTTTTGACGGAATAGATGCGGTGCATAAAAAAGTGGTAGATATGGTTAAAGGGTTTCTTGATAAACGTATCAGTTGCAAAAAAACAGACAGAAACGCTGAAAATTCCTTGCAATGACAACAAAATTTAATATGATTCACATAAATGCCGTCTTTAACTTATTATGCATTCCGAAAGAAGGTTGGACGGCCTTGCTGAAGGGCCGTAATGTGTTGCAGGCAAGGCAATTTTCATCGCCCCTGTCTGTTTTTTTAATATTTTTTGCAATGTTCATGTAAAAATAGAAAAAATGATAAATGAGGTAGAATTATGTCTCTCAAAAATATAATAGGACAGGAAAAGGCTGTTGAAATACTTTTCGGGATCATGAAAAGGCAGAAGATTGCCGCATCCTACCTTTTTTGCGGCGAGCCTGGGGTAGGCAAGAAGACAGCTGCAATTAATTTTGCAAAGGCGCTTAACTGTAAGAAAGACCGTAATGACATATGG
>JAKAKQ010000166.1 GCA_021813425.1 Nitrospirota bacterium | reverse complement strand
ATTGTTTATTTGCCGGATAAAAAGATCCTCTTTGCCGGCGACATTTTATTCACAGGGTATCATCCCTTTATAGCAGAGGGAGATATTAAAAGCTGGGGTAAGGTTCTGGATTATATCGGGAAGATGGATGTTGCTGCGATTATCCCCGGGCATGGGCCGGTTTCAAACAAAAAGGATATTGTTGAAATGAAAAGTTATCTTACTACATTTGATAAGAATGCTAAAAAACTGAGTGCAAAATCAAAGGATGTTGAGTATGTATTCACAGAAATAAAAAAAGTCCTGCCTCAAAGACCGGAGGGAGAATTCCTGATAAAATCTAATATACAGATGAAATATCTAAAGAAATAGAAGTACAGTACAAATGGACAACAGACTAAATGATTTGACAGTGGAAGAACTAAAAGCAGAACTAAAAAAGCTCAAAGACAATCTTTGCGATCTTGAGGATATGCATGCATTCACCTTCGGCAGAACCTCGGTTCATATCGGCGCTGAAAAGGCTCAGAACATGCAGGCAGAATTCGAAGAAGAGTGCAGGATGCTGAGCGAGCGGATTGCGGAGATCAAAAAGGCGCTGAAATCAAAAGTCGCGTGAAGCTCTGAACGCCATGCGTCAATCAAAGGAGATCGTCAATGCCCTTTCAGGCACAGTGACACAGGGGCAGGCGCATGAATGAGCGGTAATCGTGACAATTGCCCTAAAACGACTTAATTCAGGTATTCAAGCCTAACGCCCAAAAGTCCCTCACTCAAAAAAATGGTGTGTGGAGCCTGTGATTCTTCAAAGGCGCTACGAAAAATCCCGGGTGTGCTATAATAATTCGGGGCAGGCCAACTTCCAGTGCTGTCAACCTCCCCAGTTTTTCAGATGATAATATATGCTTGAAAAGTGCCCTTCAAATGAATCGGGTGAAAGCAGCCAGGAGATCCAGATCTCTGGTCTTTTCAAAATTTCCGTGCAGAAATCCAGCAGAAAACCCTGTTCAAAAACCCTCGACGATATTGTCAGCATAACAATACCTCCCAGTAGGAATAAAAAATCTTTGATCAATCTTTTCGTTGAAATTTTTAAGAATGGCAACAAACTGGAATGGGAAAATGAAAGCGAAAACAGAATACTGAAAGCACTATTTGGCTGTGCAAAGAACGCAGCCCTCGAAAAGGTGCTGATAGACGGAGAGCTGACTTTCTGGGATGCCGGCACAAAAATGTTTACCATGGTCCCAAGGAATACTGGAAGCAAATTATCGAATTATGTTGTGAAGACTCCGATAAAACCGGCTGAATACATCAAAAAAATAATGCCGGGTTATCTCCTTGCAAAGAACACCCTGCAGGGCATGTCCGTTGATTTTACGATGACCGAAGGTGATATCACGGTCTGTGATCTGAACGGTATACCGCGGCAAGCGTTTTTCGAGCACATATTACTGCAGGAGAGGGTCATTGTCATAAAGACGATCAGGAAAGGCATCGAGGAAAGAAACAAAATATTGAAAGATCGGCTGAACATGCTTTTGAAGGGCAAAAGTATTCGCTATGATTTTGATAAGGCTGAAACAAAGAAGTACGGAACAAAATCGAGCTTTATCGTGGCAAAATTCAAAAAACTCTTTGCTGGTCAAAAGAAACACAGGTCGGGAATCCACGTTATACTGGATGAGATGGTCGACCTTCATCATTACAACAAGCTCATTAAACAGAAATTCAATGATCTGTATGTCAGCATAGAAAACATGGGTATATACGATTCTGATGAAGGGCGCGCTGCGATGGACAGGAACTATGGAATAAGAATACCTGAAAAGTTAAGGAAATACTTCAAACACAGTGATTGGGGACTGACGGACTTTAAAAAACTGATTGAAGCTGCAGAACTCGGAATAATAACAGAACAGGACATACGGGTCGTTGGTTTTGATTTTGACGGATTGAGAGCAAAGAAGGATGGCGAACTTCAGAAGAACAGGGTTGATGATGTTTTTCAGGAAGAAATAGAGGCAAAGATGAGGGCAGTCCTCGGGAAGGTGCTTCAGTAATCGACCGACGAGTCGGAAGAGAGCTTGAAGATATCAGGTTAGCGGCTTTTACCTTTTTATCAAAAATCTTAACGGATACTCTGTGTTTTATTGCTTCATCTGCCAGATCGAATCCTTTTGTGCTTAAGACGTCCACATCGGATATAATTCACTCAAAAATCACATAGCTCCTTATCTTTTCGAGTCTTTTTCCTTTTATGCCCAATTCGTTAAGACTGGTGATCCTTCTTTCACGCCGCATCTTCAGAATTCCCTTGACCGTATCCGGTCCCAGACCCGGCACTTTCAGCAAGGTCTCTCTGTCCGATGTATTGATCCTCACAGGATAATATTCAGGATGGCTGTCTGCCCAGACTTTTTTGGGGTCCTTATCCAGCCTTAAATTGCCGCCTTTGTCGAGCAGGATCTCCTCACCTTTAAAACCATATCTGCGGATAAGGAAATCGGCCTGGTACAAACGGTGCTCGCGCATAAAGGTCTTGTCCGGATTTGGCAGTGACTGCCTTTCACCCGGGATGTCGGGGTGACCAAGGCCTCTCTGATAAGCCGAGAAGTAAACCCTCTTGAAATTCAAACGATCATACAAACCCGACATATATTTTATGATCTCCGAATCTGTCTCGTCAGAGGCCCCGACGATAAACTGGGTGGTGCATTTGATCCTCGAAAACCTGCTGCCCTTTGCAGTGAGTCTGCTTAACAGTTTCAGAGGGTGAATAATATCCTTCATATAATCTTTCTTATCTGAAAGAAGGTCAAAGCGTTTTTTGCCAGGAGTCTCTATATTCAGCGATACAGCGCTTGCAAGCGAAAGGGAATCCTCAATCGCCGCATCCGAAGAGCCGGGTATGATCTTCAGGTGTATGTAGCCCCTGAAATCATGTTTGTATCTAAGGAGCCGGGCGACCGAGTTGATCTTCTCCATGGTGTAATCCGGGTTATTGATAACAGCCGAGCTCAGGAACAGGCCGAAGACCTTTTTCCTCCTCTGATATTCCATAAATATCCGGGCTATTTCCTCCGGCATGAGCGTGCAGCGCTGCACATTCGTTTCTGAGCGCAGCGGGCAGTACTTGCAATCGTTGGCGCATGCATTGGAGAGGAGGGTTTTCAGGAGCACAGAATAACCGCCCTGCGGCAGCGCAACAGGATAAAGCCATTTACCGTCCAGCCCCCTCCTGCGGCGGTCATCTTTATTAGTGCCGCATGCACAGGCCAGGTCGTATTGCGAATCTTCCGATAATGCTCTAAGTTTTTCGATTGTGTCCATATAATTTTCTTTCAGAAATTATATCACAGACTTCTCCTGTCCGTCCGGCATCTCCATTCAAGGTTGCCCTCTGCAGGCAAAATTGCCGTTCTCCCTGCTATTATAAAAATATGAAATTCAGGATCGATCTGCATGTGCATTCGAAATACAGTGGGGACACGGATTCCGAACCCGAGGAATCCGTTATCCAGGCCATTGAACTTAATTTAAACGGCATAGCCTTTACAGAGCATTATTCTTATGAAGCGTCCGGGCCTGTTGAGGGGTTAAGAGAAAAATACAAAGATTCTATAATGATATTCAGGGGGGTTGAATTCTCAGCTGCAGAAGGGCACTGTCTTATCTTCGGGGTAAATACCGACAGGTTGTCGATAAAGTATGCGCCTGTTAAAGATGTTATAAGGATCGTTGAAAAGTCAGGCGGGGTCATAATACCATCCCATCCTTACAGGGGAAGCAACAGTCTCGGTGACATGATACAGGACTTAAACGGCATCTGTGCCATAGAAGGATATAACGGTAATAAC
>JAKAKQ010000352.1 GCA_021813425.1 Nitrospirota bacterium | reverse complement strand
TATTTGTCCCGCAGTCGATAAGATTGATATCGAGACTTTTAAGCAATCTTAAAATATCTTCTTTCAGTCCGAATCCTGCGTGATCACAACCGATTGCAATTTTCATTGTTTTAACCCTAAAGAATATATTATCCGAGAGATTAATTCCAAGTCAAGAAAGACTCTTTTTATATCTGACATGCGCATCGGGGGAAAAGCCCTTAAAATTGCGTTTATATCCCTGAATGATATGTGTATTTGATCTCATGTTTTATTGACTCTTTTTGATATATAAGATAATATGTAAAATACACTAATGGCAGATAAAACCTCGATAATTAAAGAAGCCCAGAAGTATCTTGCAAAGGGGCAGGTTGACAAGGCTATTTCTGAATGGGAAAAACTTATCAAAGAATATCCGGACGGAAATACCTATAACACCATAGGTGATCTTTATCTTAAGAAAGGCGATAAAAAAAACGCTGTAGATTCTTACCAGAAAGCGGCTAATTTCTTCAGGCATGAAGGTTTCTCCCTTAAGGCTTTGGCATTATACAAGAAGGTGCTTAACATCGACCAGAATGATGCTAATGCCCTTTATTCTCTTGGAGAGTTAAGCGAAGAAAAGGGGCTTATAACCGATGCCATAAAATACTACCTCGCCACAGCCGACAGTTATATAAAAGACGGGAAAAAAGACAAGGTCCTCGATATATATGAGAAAATACTTTCTCTTTCTCCTGCCAATATACCGCTCAGGAACAAAGTGGCTGAGATTTTCCTCAAGGAAGGGCTTAAGTCCGACGCTTCAAAAGAATACATACATGTCGCAAAGCTTTATGAAGAGAAGGGAGATGTCCAGAAATCAAAGGAATATTACCAGAAAGTGCTTGATCTTCAGCCGCTGAATAAGGAGGCTGTTATCGGCATCGGTCATCTCTATGAAAAGATGGGTGATGTGGATAGCGCTGTTGAGCAGATGAAGGAGGCGACTGCGCTTTTCCCCGATGATCCGGATATTATTTTTAGATACGCTGAGCTTTCGTTAATAAAAGGGAATACCGATATCGCAAAAGAATGTCTTCAGAGATTAGTAGAAATGGATCCAACCAATATGCAGCCGAGAAGACTTCTCGGCGAGATATATTTAAAAGGCGGTTTAAAGGAAGAAGCATGGGGCGAATATCTGCCTGTTATCGACGGGATGATTCTCGAAGGGAAATATGACGATGCGATAAAACTGCTGGAGTCTTTTAAGGAAGTCGACCCCATTGAGACCGGCAAAAGGCTGGTGTCGCTTTACAGGCAACTTGGAGAAAATGCCTATGTCGCTGAAGAGCTTAAGTCTATGGCTGATGTGCTTTATGAAAGAGGCATGAATGATGAAGCCCTGTCCTGTTACAGGGAGGCGCTCGATATAACGCCCGAGGACGGGTATCTGAAGGGTAAGATCGATGAAATGACTCAAGTGCCTGAACCTGAGAAGGAGCCGGTTGCAGAGTATGTTGCGGTAAAAGGAGAAAAGACTGCAGACGAGATCTTAACCGAAGCGGATATATTTTTCAGATACGGTCTTTTAAGCGAAGCAAAAAGACTTCTTGAAGGATTAAAGCTCAGAGAACCTCAGAACATCGAGGCCCACATGAGGTTGAAATCCGTCTACGGTGAAACTTCCGATAAAGAGGCGTTTGTTACAGAATGTCTTATACTGAACGAATTGTTCAGGCGTCTCGGGGACATTGAAAACTCCGAGAAGATGTTAAAGGATGGTTATGAAATATATCCTGAGGACCCGAGACTGGTCGAAAGGGCAGGGGCTTCTTTAATCGAGCCGACTGCATTTGGCGCTCCTGAAAGAGAGGAGTTTGTTGAGCCTGCTGTACCTAAACCGAGCTTGGAAGACTACGAGGAGGAAATTGCAGAGGCTGATTTTTATGCAGGGCAGGGGCTTACGCAGGAGGCTGTAAAGATACTTGAAAAGTTACATGGTCTTTTCCCTGAAGATCCGGTCATTGCTGAAAAACTCGATAGTCTTGGCCGGGTTTCGGGAATATCTGAAATGCCGGAAGTCCCTGAAACTGCCGAAGCGCCGGTTGAGACTCTTGAATTTCCAGAGGTAAAGGCTGAAGAAGCTGCTCCAAAAAAGGAGATTTATGAAGAAGAGATTAAATATGAAGAAGAGCTAAAAGAGGAGTTAGGACAGAAGCCTGAGGAAAAAGTAGAATACGAAGATTTTATGATTACCGATCAGGATCTTATGGAAGCACAGGAGATGCCGGAACCCACGCTTGACAATGATGTCCTTGAGATCTTCCAGGAATTCAAAAAAGGGCTTGAAAAAGAGCTGGGGGATGAAGACTCTGAAACGCATTACAATCTTGGCATAGCATATAAAGAGATGGGATTGGTCGATGATGCTATCAAGGAATTTCAGACAGCAAGGAATGATCCAAAGAGATTCATACAGTGTTCGACCATGCTCGGGATCTGTTACATGGAGAAAGGACTTTATTCTCTTGCAATGGATGTACTCAATGCAGCCATTAAGAATGTTGACAAAAATGACGAAACTTACTGGGCTATCAAATATGACCTTGCCGAGGCCAATGAAAAAAGTAATAATCTGAAGGAAGCGCTGGATTTATATACCGAGGTCTATGGCCGGAATGCCAGGTTCAGGAATGTTTCTGATAAGATGAACAGTCTCAGGACCATGATCGCAAAAAGCGTTGAAAAAGAAAAACCAAAAGAGAGGAAGGATAGGGTATCATATCTGTAACTTATGGATTATTTAGAATATTATAAGCTCAGCGAACACCCTTTTTCGAACGTCGTAGACAGCAGATTTTATTATAACAGCCAGCAGCAGTCAGAGGCCCTTACAAAACTAAAATATGCCATAGATACCAGAAAAGGGCTTGCTGTGGTCATCGGAAACATAGGCGCCGGGAAGACAACCCTTGCCAGGAAGATGCTCGAAGAACTTGATGAAGAACATTATGAGGCAGCCTTGCTCGTTATTATACATTCCTCTGTAAGCTCTGAATGGCTGTTCAAGAAGTTTGCGATACAGCTTGGAGTCAGGAACCTGAGTGACAATAAAGTGGAACTGCTCAGTGAAATATATAAAAGACTGCATGAGATTAATGAAACAGGGAAAAGGGCGGTAGTCCTTATGGATGAGGTCCAGATGCTGAACTCAAGGGAGATTATGGAAGAGTTCAGGGGATTGCTCAACATGGAAATGCCTGAAGGAAAGATGGTGAATTTTATTTTCTTCGGCCTTCCTGATCTGGAGCAGGTCCTCTCGCTCGATGAACCGCTTAAGCAGAGGGTCGCCATCAGGATAAGGCTGACCGCGTACTCTGAAGAAAGTACAAAAGACTATATAACGCACAGGTTGAGAGTTGCAGGCTGTAACGACCCTGTCTTTACAGACAAGGCGATATCACTTATTTTCAAATATTCAAACGGCACCCCCAGGCTTATAAATACTATCTGCGATAACGCCCTGCTCGAAGGGTTTCTTTTTAAGAAAACAGTCATCGATGATTCGATCATAAAGACTGTTGCAATAGATCTGGGACTGGAGAGTTAAAGATTTTCTGTTGCGGATAACACTGAAAACACTAAATGTCATTCTAAGCCCTTCGTTTGTCATTCTGAACCCTTCGCCTGTCATTCTGAGCCCTTCGCCTGTCATTCTGAGCGAAGCGAAGAATCTCATCTTGTGCTCAGGGTAAACTACGCGAAGAATCTCATGAACTCTACATGTTGTGAGACCCTTCATTGAGCCTGTCCTGAGCGGGATTCTTCAGTCGCTTCACTCCTTCAGAATGACAAAAAGCGATGGGTTCAGAGAGATAAATAACAGCTTCCGCATCAG
>JAKAKQ010000279.1 GCA_021813425.1 Nitrospirota bacterium | reverse complement strand
TTTTTGAGACCGCCTCTCCCGAGGAGATAAAACGGCGGCTTCACGGAGATATATTTGTGACTCAGGTTGAGGTAGCTGTTGGGTAGACTTCGCATCCTTTCTGGAAAGGAAGTATGCGACATCCTCGCTCGTCACGGCTTTGCCGAAGTAAGAAGAAGAGGCAGCCACATCATTATGCAGAAAAGACTGTCCGCCAGCACAATCACTGTCCCTGTGCCTGACCATAACGAAATCAGAATCGGTACCCTCCAATCCATAATCAGACAGTCGGGAATTCCCCGATCAGAATTTGAATCGTAATAACACGCACAGAACAATCACATCTACAGGAAATACTTTCTGGGATGTTGTGTCCGGAATGTCATTAAACTTGACAGATGACCATAAAGCATATATGAATGGTAAATAGGGGACTATAGGATGTCCCCGAAGTACACAATGAGTATCAAAACTTTCATGCGCACTCTGTTTTACTCCGCCGCAAACTTCCGGCGTTGGGCATCTTATTGGAGACTGACTTGAATCGTCAGCGATATGTGAGAATCATCCAAGGCGTCTTTGCGCTCGTAGCAGCTTTATTCGGCCTCGCAACGATTATTGCAGGGGTTCGTGTCCTTTCTGGCTCAGACCCGGGATACATTGTGTTTCGACCGCTACTGATCTACAACACGGCGATGGGGATAGTGTATGTGGCGGCAGGCATCATCGCGTGGCGCAGCTTCGATCGAGGCAAGTATGTGGCGGCCACAATCTTTGTTCTCAACTTCTTTGTGCTAGGGGCAATCGGCTATTTATACGCAACGGGGAGTGCTGTTGCTATTGACAGTATTCGCGCAATGATCCTCCGAACCGTTGTATGGCTCATGCTATTTCTTGGGTTGGCGTGGATGAGTCACAGGAACTAACTCTCTGATTTTGAACGTTATGCCCAACCCATCATTCCAGGCGACTTACTTAGGATCCCTTTTGCATTATCAAGGTATCTCATTGCCTCTATAAAAATTTAAAGGTGATTTAAAAGAGGCCGTAACATTGTCACGGCCTTCTGTTTTGTTAATCAGGTTTGTTTTTAGGCTGTCAGTTCTTTTCCGCAGTGCTTGCAGACCTTTGCGCGGATCTTGATTATTTCAGCGCAGTACGGACACTCCATGGTGAAATTCTTCTTGTGTATCTTCTGTATTGCCTCATCGACTTTTTTCTGTATCACCTCGTGAGTGAATTTGCAGTTTGCCATCTGCTCAACTGCATGAAGGTCGCCTATCTCGCCAAGGTGTTCCGCGGCCTTCAGTCTTACGCTTCCAAATCCGTTTTCATCCATAAGCATGTTAAGGATTGAATCAACATCTTTACTGATGAAATAATCGGTCAAAAGCTGGAATGCCTTTTTCCTCTTTTCTAACTCTTCTTTTTCCTGAGCTTCTATTATTTCATCAACTATGTCGCCCTTCATAGCGTGCTTGTTTCCCACGGGTATGCTCGATGATTCACCTGAATCAGGATGGAGCATATACCTGTATCCCATCTCCTGACCGTATATTTCGTACATCTGTTTCCAGCTGTTCTTGAAGAAACTGCATTCATCATTGAAGCAGACATAGAGAAACGGCGAACACCATCCCAGACCGTCGGCGAAATTAAAAGTCGGAGTGCTCCATTTATTTAATCTCTGTCCGCAATGCGGACATGCTGTTTGCTTATCTTCCATAACCTTTTCCATTCTTTTTCTCCTTATAGAAAAAAAGGGTTAGAATTTCATAAGATTTAAAATCCCTGATGCTCATATCAGCCCTTTTCTCGCTTTTATTTTTGTAAATCATTATTAAACAATATAGTTTATTAATTATAACAGATTGCCTTTGATTAATGTATTGAAATATGAAGGTTCTATCTTCTTTTCAATGTATTTTCGCCGAATAGTACTTGACGTAACCATTTAAAGGCAAATCTTAAAAGCTCTGTTTCATTGGCTTTGATATTTTTTAAGACTTTTTTGTCTATGTCAAAATATTTCAGGAAATCACCTTTAAAAACAAGATCCCTGAATTCATCGATGTTATAGCTCCCGAGAAAGAATACATCTCTTGAATTGCCTTCGAGCAGGTTTTGAGATGAAAATTTCTCATGGTGTGTCACCTTTTTCCATTCATCATTAATCTCTTCATACAAGGCTGCATTTTGCGTGTCGCGCCATTTTTTAACAGTATGTGGCCTTCCTTTTTCAAATCCTCTGCAAAAATCCCTTCTGATTATTTGAAATAAAGCAGTTTCGCTGTCAGAAACAGGCTCAAGCGGGAAACTCCTGCAAGACCATGGTCTGTCCGTATAGATCATACACCCTTCATCGCTGACAAACGGGCAGTTTTTTGTTTCATCAGGGATCATTTTCATCAGTATCACAGGATGCCCTATCTCTTCGGGTAAAAGTGGAAATGTATAAATCTTAAGGAATTCATTTGAAGTGATGTTGAGCCTTTTTTTTATTCTCAGTATGTCGTATGGTGTAAGAAAGAGGTTAATGTCCCTGCAGCATTTATTGAAACATTCCAGATCTTTTCCGCAGCTGAAGTTGAAGCTGTCATCGATCCCCAATTTCCCAGACTGTGTTGTAATGTTGTTTTCACTCATTTATGTTTTAAGTCCTCAAATATCTTAAAAACATTTAAGATATTTTTATTTCTGTCATTCCCGCTTGTCGGGAATCTTTCTTAAGAAGGATTGCGGATCCCGAAAGCTTTCGGGACAATGACAGCCATTGGAACAAAGTTCGCTATGAATTATTCCACACTGCTTTTCCCCGGACAAAGAATAAGACGATGCTTTACTGAGAGTATCGAGGGAATTTGCAAGTCTCTTTTTGTTATTATAACTTTGTGTGTATCATATTTACAAACGGTGATTCATTATAGATGGCCGATAGTTATCGTAAAGATATAATTAATATCCTCGCTGTCTGCACAGGCAATATATGCCGCAGCCCTATGACAGAGGGGATACTCAGAAAGATATTTGAGGATAATACGCTGATAAAAATAGCTTCTGCCGGTACCCATGCGTTGGAAGGCAATCCAGCAACGGAATTCGCAATTATCTCCGCAATCGAGAATGGCATTGATATAGCTGATCATAAGGCCAGGGGATTGAATCCTGAAATCATTCATGCAAGCAATATAATTTTGTGTATGGAACCCTCTCATATTGAATATGTACTTTCCCTTGATACCTCTGCATACGGTAGGGTTTTCAATCTCGCAGTGTTTTCCGACAGAGGGAAACTGAGGAAAATCCCAGACCCTTACGGCAGCAGCCTGCGTGAATACAGAGAATGCTTTAAGGTCATTAATATGTGCCTTTGTAATTTTATCGGCAAACTTCCTGCGATCTGATCGATAAAGACGGATAATATGCGTCGAAGCCTCGGCCCTCCTGTGGAAGGAAACAATCCCGTTTAAAAGCCGTTCGGAGAGCGCTTGAAAAAGCGGACCGCTTGCATTTTCGTTATTCCCTTTAGTATATTACGAATATGCATCGCAAGAAAAAGCACCCTCTTAAAAAAGAAACGTCATCGCCCGGTCTTTGCGGCCGGATCTGGATGGACGGGGATGAAGGCACCTTTCTGGGGTACGGGAGGATCATTCTCCTCGAACGGATTCGCGAGTACGGTTCCATTACCAAGGCGGCTAAATCCATGAAGATGTCTTACCGTCATGCCTGGGAACTCGTTGACTCGATGAACAGGCAGGCATTCCGTCCGCTTGTTGAAGCCGCCACTGGAGGCAAAAATGGCGGCGGCGCGCGAATAACCGCGGAAGGAGAAAGGGCGATTGTTCTTTTCTGGGAGCTTTATGATGACTTTCAAGCGTACTTGAAACTGAAGCAGCGAAAGGCGAAG
>JAKAKQ010000110.1 GCA_021813425.1 Nitrospirota bacterium | reverse complement strand
ATAAGAATTCCTCCAGAACGACCTCTCCGAACATAACACCTCCTGGCGTAAAATACCGCTTGCTTTCACAGGGTGTTTTTGTTCATTCTAATAAGGGACCGATGTTCATAACTGACTCTGAATTCGATACGGAGTTGCTGAGGCAGCTTATAGATGAGAAGGTCACTATAATAAAATTTTAGTTTTTTTGTTATTTTTCTTTGACATAGCATTGGTAAATATGATATTCATAATACTCAAATACTCAAAATGAAAAGATAGGGGAAAGAGGATGGTAATAAATAAAATTAATTTAAAGAGTATTTATATAATATTGATTATTGTCTCCCTCGCTTTGGTAAATGACAATCTTTCCTATGCCGGCACTGTTGTCATAAAACCCGGGCAATTTGATCATTTTACTCTGCAGGCGCCTGATAAAATTATCGCAGGCGAAAATTTTATCATAAAGGCACAGGTCTATGATTCGAACAATAATTTGATTACCAATTTTTCAGAAACAGGAAAAGAATTCAGGGTTGATATCAGTGGTTCTGCCACTCTTCAGCCGTCAGTCCTGAGCGCCTCATCATTTGCCGGCGGGACAGCAAATATCTCAATCAACAGCAAAAAAGCAGAAAAGGTAATTTTTTCCATTCGCGAGTCAGGTGGAACGGTCCCTGTAATAACAAGGGAATTGATAGTTTCGCCAAACAAACTGGACCATTTTGTGCTGCAGGCGCCAAAAACAATTACTGCCGGTAATAATTTTGACGTAAGAATAATAGCAAAAGACCTTTTTGATAACAATGTGAGTGATATGGAAGTCGGCAGAAATATAAAGGTAACATCAACAGGGACTTCTCCTGTAAAAATGATCGGAAGTTCTGCTGTTGATTTTAAAAACAGTATGGCAACAGCAGTTTTTATGTCTGAAAAAGCAGGCAATGTAATCATAGAGCTTCAGGAGATCTCGACCGGGAGCAGCGGTCGAACGCAGGATATAATTGTTAACCCTTCTTCTTTAAGTTATTTCAAGGTCCAGGCGCCCAAAAATACCATTGCCGGGGAAGAATTTGAACTTTTGATTGCTGCCTATGACATGCATGATAATATAGTCACGAATTACTCCTCTACAGGCAGCGGCGTTACTCTTTCTACTACAGGAAGCTCAAAAGTTGAGCCTTCATTTGTTAATGCTTCAGAGTTTAAAAATGGGCAGACTGTTATAAAGACATCTTACGACAAGGCTGAAGGGATTCAGATTATTGCTAAAGAGAGCAATAGAGAACAGACAGGCAAGACCGGTGAAATCCTGGTATCGAATGCTTTCCAGGATCATTTTGTTGTTTTAACGCCTGATACGGCTGTATCAGGACAAAAGTTTAAGATAAAGGTAGAGGCATACGACAGATTTAACAATCTTGTAAAGAATTATAACCTTATCGGAAACGATGTAATTCTCGGCACTACCGGCACTGGCAGTATTTCTCCCATAAAAGTCTCGCCTTCTGAATTTGCAAATGGAGTCGCTATGGTAGATGTAGTTTATGATAAGGCAGAATCTTTCCTGATATCTGCAAAAATGGCCGGTGACAGAGTACAGGGGAGGATAACCTTAAAAGAACAAGAGATAAAGAAGGAAGTCCCGCTTTCCAAGGCTGTACATAAGGCTCCGGAAAAAGCTCTTCAGGAACCCAGTGCTGTCAAAGAAACCAAACAGCCTAAAACACCAGTCAGGAAAGAGGTAAAGCCCAAGGTAAAAGAAGTGACCGAGAAAGAAGAGCCTAAAAAAGAAGTGATCAAAAAAGAGGAACTAAAGAAAGAGACTGTAAAAAAAGAACCTCTTAAGAAGGAAGTCGAACAAAAAGAAGTTGCCAAGAAAGAAGAACCTAAAAAAGAGGTGGTTAAGAAAGAAGAACCAAAGAAAGAGCCTGCCAGGAAGGAAGTTGTAAAGAAAGAGGTTAAAGAGACAGTCAAGAAGGAGCCTGCCAAAAGAGAAGAACCCAGAAAGGAGGCAGCAAAAAAGGAAGAGCCCAAAAAACCTGCAGTAGAAGTCGCAAAAAAAGAAGATAAAAAAATTGAAAAACAGATTGAGCCGTTTAAGGTCAGCAATATATCCATTATAGAGGCAAAGAACAAGGCGATGCTGGTTGTTAATATTACTAATCCTAATGGCCGTCTTGAATATTCAGATGAGATAGAATCTAAATATGGGAAAGAGTGGTTGAAGTTAAGAATCAGCCCGGCCCTTAACTTGGTAGAAAAATCACTTAAATTCACCTCTGCCTTTGTTGGGGAAGTTCTGGTAGAAGAGGACAAAAGCAAGCCTAATACTTTATACATATACATTGAATTGATACCTTCAGGGGTTACATTTGATATAGCAAGAGTTAAGAACACCTTAATAATTACTCTCGCTAACCCTTGATATATTCATCAACCTTTTCTGTCATCTAACGGTATGATGAATAACAGTACCGATCAGAATAAAACTGCATTTAATAAATCAAAAGGTGCTTCGTTAAATCAGATTATTTCAAGGGACTTCGTTAAAGAAATAGGGAGAGGGAAATTTCCGGAATGGATAAAAGAATTTGCAAGCGTAAGATAAAGAGACTGAATATATGTTTTTCAGATGGAAACACTGAATGTAACGGGATATCATCTGATTTTTCCTGTAATGGTCTTTTTATCAGAACCCGCAGGGGTTTCAAGGAAGGCACGACGGTGCTTATGAAGCTCGAAATGGAAAATGGGGAAGTCCTCCCAATGAGAGGAGTTGTGAAGAGATTGATAAAAACGCAGATAGCCCATTATAAAAACGGCATGGGGATTGAATTATCATCAATTCCAAAGGAGTATGATAATTTTGTAGAAGAATTATATAAGGAGAAATAAGTCCCGCCAAAAGACACGCTCATTTGGATACCATGATTTTAGGGAATATTAATAAAAAATCGTAGAATTGTAGTCCTCGATGCCTAACCCACCAAGCTTTTCACGGATATTTTGCTTGCACTTTGATATTTAGTTTACTAAGATGAGAATATATATCAAAAATTTAATTAGATAGGAGGTTTATATGGCAACTTTAAAGACTGTAGAATATGTCTGTGATATCTGCGGCACTAAAATTGCCGTAACCGGGGATGGCTCAGGTCATTTGAGCCCTGTTTATTGTTGTGGTATAAGAGTAAGTTTGCAGGACATTAAGGAAGTTAAAAGAAAGACAAACAAGAAGGGTATTCTGAAGGCGAAGACAAAGACGGTGACCAAAAAGAAAAAAACAAGGAAATAATAGTTAATTTTAGGAGAATATTGCATAGGTGAAAGAGACAACTACATATGAATGTAGAAAGTGCGGCAACAGATTTGTTGTATCCGGGAAAGGAAAAGAAAAGTTAGTCCCTCTGTACTGTTGTGGCGAAGATATCACTAAAAAAAAGAAAAAGGTTACAGTTAAAAGAACTGTCATCAGAAAGAAGACTTCAAAGAAAAATTAAGCCCCAACTGAGTTTTTAATGGTTGAAAATATACTACCTCCGTATGCACTTCCTGACAGCATGGAAGTACTGATAATGAGGAGGGAATTCTGTCTTGTTTCAGGCTTGACCTTGTCTTTGAAATAAAACATTTATGGAACTGAGCGAGAACGCAAAAATAGTCCTGTCAAAAAGATATCAGTTGAAAGACTCCTCCGGCAAAGTTATTGAAACCCCTGAAGAAATGTTCAGGAGAGTTGCGATCTCAATCGCTGAAGCAGAAATTAACTACGGGGGTGACCAGGATTACTGGACTGAAAGATTTTATAATCTTATGAGCAATTTGAAATTCCTGCCTAATTCACCTGCCCTCATGAATGCAGGGAAAACCATCGGTCAGCTTGCAGCATGTTTTGTCCTGCCTGTAGA
>JAKAKQ010000365.1 GCA_021813425.1 Nitrospirota bacterium | reverse complement strand
CGTGAAACGCAAATCGTGAATCGTGAAAGCGTATTTTCCGGTACATCCTTACGTTGCATTGACAGTTTATCAGGTTTATTCAGTTGCTTTAGTCTATCTGGTTTATTTGGTTTGTTTTAAAGTAAATCAATAAATTGCTCTTCTGTGAGACCAGCCTTATGGATAGCGCTTTTCAGTAAACCTATTTTCAGTTCACCTTTACCCGGGATAGTAATAATCATTCCATTTGGCATTTTTATGTTTATATGATCACCCTTACCAGGTCTTTCTATCCCACCAGCGCGCATAAACGCCTTTATGGCGTCTCTCCCCTTAATACCGCGTAATTCCCTGCCCATTTTTAATGATTCTTCCTATACTTCCACATGACTAAAAACCATCGGTTGATTTTTTGGGGGTTGCCTTCCTTCTGCTTTAAGAGCAATTAGATGAGATTCTATAGCCTCTTTGATGTTTTGAATGGTTTCCTCTACAGTCTCACCCTGAGAAAAACAGCCTGGCAAAGCAGGAACTTCCGCCCAGTATCCACCTTCTTCAGCGGGATGTAGTATTATCGTGTATTCCATTATTCATACCTCCTTAACTACTATTATCTTACCATAAACAGAATTCGTAAAAGACTGATAGGGGTCACCAAGGAATTAATAGGGACACAGAGCTTGTCTAAAAACTCATTCTACTTTTTTACATTAAATGAAATCTCTTTTCGTAAAAACCATCAGAGTTCATCTGTCTCTATCCCCAGCCTAAGGCCGGAAGCATTCGCTCTTTCCTCTTTATTGCTGTAATTATCTTTAACATGTTATGGGCTATTGCCGTTATCTTCCACTCAATTTTTACTTTCGCTAATCCCCTCAGAAGAAATTGAACAAATCCTCCCCTTGTCTTTATCTGTCCGAATACCGGCTCTACAAGGCATTTTCTCTTCCCGTATATTGTTCTGCCTTCTCCCGTGGCTATCTTCTGCCTCATTCTCTCACGATATAGTTCATAACCGTCCCTCGTAATAGACCTACCCATGCTTGTGTTTGGAGTGCATTGTTGTATTTGAGAACATTGAGCGCATACTCCTCGTTCTGTCCTGTATGTGGTAATATCCTTTGCGCTATAT
Source organism: Nitrospirota bacterium (assembly GCA_021813425.1). Classification (GTDB taxonomy): domain Bacteria; phylum Nitrospirota; class Thermodesulfovibrionia; order Thermodesulfovibrionales; family UBA6898; genus JAKAKQ01. Next base: position 2,797 of record JAKAKQ010000365.1, on the reverse strand, counting down.
TTTGTCTTTACATGATTAGCTGCTGCCGGTCGTAAGGTATTGCCCTGAGGGCATACATAATAGTCGCTATGCTCGTTGTAATGAAAACTCTCCTTGTGAAATAAATGTGCTCTCGGTCTTTTGCTCTTGCCTATATGACGTTCTCCTTCTTCCGGTATATATCCATCTATATCCTTTTCTTCAAGATATCTGAGATTCTCTCCTCCGCTATAGCCTGTATCAGCTACCAGTATCGCAGGTGTCTCTCCGGTTAATGCCTCTATTGTCTCTATTGCGTTTTTTGTCTGATTCACATCAACCGGCTCCGTTGTCACTCCGGCATAGACGATGATTTGGTCTTCTGTTACCGCAAGCTGGGCATTGTAAGCGGGAATAGATGTGCTGCCTTTGTGCATAAAGCTCGCTTCCATATCAGTAGAACTTACTCTTGCTGTGTCCTCTTTCTCCAGTTCCCGGGCTTTTTCTATAAGCTCTTCAATCTTTTCTATCCGATGTTTTGCTTCTTCCATCTCTTGAGGCAGTTCATTCCCACGTCTGTCTTCTCCGTATTGCCTGTCTTCTTGCTTATCCAACTGCTCTACATCGGCAAGAATCCTTTGAACTTCTCTCTTTGTTCCCTCAAGGATTTTCTTCCAGTCCTCTACTTTCTTGAATGTGTCTATGCCGCTGTTTGCCCGTACTTTACTGCCGTCCAACGCTACTAAACCAAGACTTCCCATCCCCATTGCCTGTGCAATCATGATGGTTTCCGTAAAAACCCTCTCTATCCCCTCCCGATTTGTTGATCGGAAAAGACATAATGTCCTGAAATCAGGTCTCTCAAGTCCTGCAAGCCACATAAAAACTATGTCCTGCTGAAGCCTCTCCTCTATCTTGCGGCTTGAACGTATTCCAGTAGCGTAACCCCACAGCATCACCTTCAGCATCATCTTCGGATGATAGGCAGGCCGTCCTTCTTCTTTCGGTTCTCTGAATGCAGTGGTATCTATCCGGTCGATGATTTCTGAAAATGCCCTCGCTGGATGATCATGCATCACCCATTCATTGAGGCTCGGAGGAAGAAGAAACATCTGGTCTTGATCGTATGGTCTCAGTGGCATCATTATCTCCTTGTTCTAAGATTGATGCCTTAATGTATCATAAATACTGCTTGGATACTATGAGTTTTTAGACAAGCTCCACATCCCATTTTCTTTTTATGCGTACCACTTCAGTGCGTACCACTTCAGGGACATTGTTGAATTGGTTGACTATTACAAACTAACAAGCTCACAAGCGAACAAGCTGTCTGACGGCTGTGAAACGTAAAACGTAAACAAGCGACCCTCCAAATAACAGTCCCTCCCAAAAGCCGGCGGGTAAACGGGCAAGAAAGCCTACAGGCCGTAGAACGTGGAATATCTTTATTTTTTTGTCCATTCGTCTCGTGAGATGTCCGCCTGCTTCAGAAGTCTCGTCAACAGCTCAACGCCAATTTCTTTTTTATGAGGATTAGGAACAGTCAACCGGAGATTACCTTTGATCATGTATTGATGCTTGCCACCGCTGTGCGGGCCGTCAAATCCGAGTTCTTTAAGCCGTGCGATAAATTCCTGGCGGGAAACAGGGGTGAGCCTTAACATTCAGGCTGCTGTTCCCTGCGGTTCTTTAATTGCATATTTCCCGAGTTTAGGGATCTTAAGGTCTTTTTTGATGCTGACAAGTATCCATCCCTCGATGACATCCTTGAGATTATTCCTGCATTCCTCAAGCGATTTGCCTGATGCCCAGACGCCCTTTAGCTCTTTGACCTCTCCGTAGAACGGCTCAGGATCATCTATCTTGTCATATCGGGCACGCCTCAATGCCTCTTCAACATATTCAATTAGCATGCGTCTAACCTCCTGATTTTTATTCTATTTTAACATATGCAAGCGAAAACAGCTCATGGATCATGCAAAACTCATTGGGGTCAATTCTTTCCAGACTGTTGAATAACTAAGTTTCTACCAGACAACTTTCATTCCATATTGATTTCTTGGACAAGATTTGGGGGACATTGTCTCCTGCATTGCATAATTTACGCAAGCGAACCCTCCACACAGACGGCGGGCAAGCAAGCCGCAAGTTACAAGCCCGCTGTCAAGGTCGAGGCTTAGATGTCAATTGAGAAAGGTACCAGTCGTAAGTCATTCTGATCCCGTCTCTCAATTCAATCTTCGGCTCCCAGCCAAGGGATTTCAATCTTGAAACGTCCAATAACTTCCTTGGTGTCCCGTCAGGTTTTGTTGAATCCCATATAATCTCACCACTATACCCGACAGTTTCCTTAATTATCTCCGCAAGCTCCTTTATGGTTATATCTTCGCCCGTGCCTATATTCAAAAGATTGTAAGACGTAAATCGTGAAGCGTGAGGAGAAGAGGATACTGCATCAACATTTTGCATGACAAACAAACAGGCGTCTGCAAGGTCGTCGACATGCAAAAATTCCCTGCGCGGCGAGCCGGAACCCCACAACTCAACAACAGGCTGAGGATGCTGGTTAGAGGTCGGAGGTCTTAGATTTGAGGATGAAGAAAGCGTTGCCATCAGGAGTTTGGCGTCGTGAAATTTTTTGATCATTGCGGGAAGGACATGAGATATCTCAATGTCAAAGGTATCATTGGGACCGTAAAGGTTTGTCGGCATGACCGATATAAAGTTCGTGCCATACTGCCTGTTATAAGACTGGCACATCCTTATGCCTGCTATTTTTGCAACAGCATATGGCTCGTTTGTAGGTTCGAGTTCACCTGTCAGGAGATATTCCTCTTTC
>JAKAKQ010000210.1 GCA_021813425.1 Nitrospirota bacterium | reverse complement strand
TACTTGCAGCATTGAGGGCCAGATATCTACTTTTTAAAGGCATTCCCTCCCTTCTTTAAAATAAAAAATGGGAAATGAGAAATAAGAACCAAAAACTGCAAACTGATTATTTCATATTTCTTATCTCTCATTTATATAACTTATTAGAAATTATATAAGATTCGATCTCCTCTGGCAACATGTATTTTATGCTGAGACCTTCTTTTATGCGGTTTCTTATGTCTGTTGAAGAAATGCCTATGGGGGTCACTCCTAATAGCACTGCTTCCTTCCGGGTCTGCAATCCGGTTGTAAATGATCGAATCTCACCATTATCAAGTCTGACCATAATCTCCTTTTTTACATTAAGATACGGGGAAGAAAGCAGGTCAATAAATCTGCTGCCCGGCCTCGAAAGCACCATAAAGTTTACAAGAGAGATAAGTTTTTCAGGCTTCCACCAGTTCGGCATTTCAAGGAAGGCATCTATGCCGAGAATAAAATAAAGTTCCGAATCGCTGTAAAGCTTCAGCAGAGTTTCCAGTGTATTGACCGTATAAGACTTGCCTTTCCTTATACATTCTATATCAAGAACATCAAAAAGCCTGTTCCTTATAACAGCAAGTCTCGTCATCTTATACCTGTGCCTTGCATCTGCGAGTTCTCTTACTTTAAGAGGGGGATTCCCTGAAGGGATAAACAGTATCTTATCAAGGGCAAGCATTTCCCTCGCCTCTTCTGCCGCCCTCAGATGGCCATAATGGATGGGGTTGAACGTCCCGCCGAAGATGCCGATCCTCATCTTACATTACCAATTAATTGCAAAGAATTCTTAATAAGGACAGGTGGGGGCGATGAAAAATGGATTGCCTGCGACACCTTACAGCCCTTTAGCATGGCCTGTCATCCTTCGTTTAAAAGCCACTATAGTTTTAGTCTGCATTTATGTGAATCAGATAAAATCAAGTCGTCATTGCAAGACTTTTTCAGCGCTTCTGCCTGTCCTTTCATGCAACATTTATGATTACACTGAAGGCTGATCAATAATTTTATTCCCTCAACTGCCCGTTGCCAAGCACAATAAACTTCGTGCAGGTCAGTTCTTCGAGTCCCATTGGGCCTCTTGCATGTATCTTGTCCGTTGAGATCCCTATCTCAGCGCCAAGGCCGAACTGAAAGCCGTCGTTAAGGCGGGTGGATGCGTTTATGAAAACCGCTGATGAGTCGACTTCCCTTAAGAACCTCATGCCTTTTGCATAGTCTTTTGTGACTATGGAATCTGAATGGGCAGAACTGTATTTTGCTATATGTTCCATAGCCTCATCAATATCCTTCACAACCCTAACATTCAGTATCAGATCGAGATATTCATTGTAATAATCTTCCTCTTTTACATTACTGACAAACGGTACTATCTTCTTTGTCTCCGGACATCCTTTTATGGTCACGCTGGCCTTTTTAAACCTTTCGATCATTACAGGCAGGAAACCCTTTGCGATCTTTTTGTCAACGAGCATGGTCTCCATCGCATTACATGTGCCTGGTCTCTGGACCTTTGCATTAAAGCATATCTCCTCAGCCATCTTAAGGTCGGCGTCCCTGTCAACGAAGACATGACACACCCCTTTATAGTGCTTTAACACCGGTATACGGGAATTTTCTGTTACCGCCCTTATAAGCCCTTCCCCGCCCCTCGGGATAATGAGGTCAACGATCCCCTCGAGCTTCAGCATCTCCAGTACGGCATCCCTTTCAGGTATATCGATAAAAGTGATCGCCCCTTCATTAATGCCCGCGGCTTTTGCAACATCTCTCAATATCTTTACGATCGCCTTGTTCGAATTTATGGCCTCTGAGCCTCCGCGAAGGATAACAGCATTGCCGGCCTTAAGGCAGAGGCTCGTTGCATCTGCTGTTACATTCGGACGCGATTCATAGATTATTCCGATCACCCCGATAGGCACTCTCATCCTCCCGACTGTCATCCCATTTGGTCTCTGCCACATTTTTAGAACCTCTCCAACAGGGTCAGGCAAAGCAGCGACCTCAATAAGTCCCTGCGCCATCTCGTTAATCCGCTTATTATTTAGAGTAAGCCTGTCTATCAACGCCTTCGAGAGACCCTTTTTTTGCGCAAAGGCTATGTCCCTGGTATTTTCCCTGATCAGGTCTTTTGAACGTTTTTTCAGGGCTTCCGCCATCTTGATAAGCGCTGCATTTTTTTCTTTGGAAGATGTCTTTGCAAGAGAACGCGCGCCCTCCCTGGCCTCTTTGGCCTTTGATAGAACAAATGCCTTTATATCCATAAAAACAGCCTCCCTTACCGGCAAAGAATTTCTCATATGATTTATTGTTTTAGAATACTAAATAAATCAACTTTTTAAAAGTCAAACTTGCGAAATTCTCCACCCTCCTTTTAAAATGTCCTATGTCCCTTATAAAAATCCTTCCGGCAGATTTACGGAATAAAATAGCTGCAGGCGAGGTAATAGAAAGACCAGCGTCTGTGGTAAAGGAGCTGATCGAGAATTCTATAGATTCCGGAAGTGCGGATATTATGATAGATATTCTCTACGGTGGAAAACACCTTATCAGGGTAGCTGACAATGGTAATGGAATGGACAAGGAAGATGCTGTTCTTTCTTTTGAACGCCACGCAACAAGCAAATTATTAAACGAAGCTGACCTTTTTAATATCAGGACCCTCGGATTCAGAGGTGAGGCGCTCCCTGCCATAGCATCTGTTTCAAAGGTCAAACTCATTACCGGTACCAGGGGTTCTCCTTTCAGCATATCACTTGAAAAGCATGGAGGGCAGCTGAAAGAGATGAAAGAGGCACCGCCTTATACAGGCACATCCATAGAAGTAAAGGACCTCTTCTTCAATACCCCGGCCAGGAAGAAATTTCTAAAAACAAATAACACGGAAACTTATCATATTATCGATACAGTCACAAAAGCAGCCATTTCTCATTGGGACATAGGATTCAGTCTGACAACCGATCACCATGAGACATTGAACCTCTCTGTAGCATCAGGGATTAAAGAGCGCCTGATACAGATTTTTGGAAATGAATTCGTCGGGGGGCTTTCTGAAATAACTGCAAATGATGAAAATACAGGATTGAACGCTTTTGTTTCAAATTCCCGGAACTTCAGAAAAACCAGGGGGAATCAGTTTATTTTTATCAACAGAAGGCCTGTAAAGGATCAATCCATTTCCCATGCTGTTTACAAGGCATTTGAAGGCATACTGCCTCAGGATAACCACCCTGTATTCTTCGTATTTCTTGAAATCAACCCGCACAGGGTGGATTTCAATGTCCATCCAACCAAGAGAGAGGTCAGGTTTGATGACAAGGAGGATATCTACAGGTTTGTGAATAAAAGCATAAAAGATGCTATAAAAGCCGAACGGACTGAATATATTAAACCATTTGCCGAACTGCCTGCGATGGATTCTTCCAATAAGTATGCAGGGACATATCCTTCACCTTCTCCCACACATTTTATTCCCCACAATTCTGTTATTTCCGAAAACCTCGAGCTTGCATACAAGCCTTCTTTACCGTTCATTTACCTTGGAGATACATTTTTCGCCATATCCGGCAAAGGCGGGCTGACCATTATAGACCACCATGCAGCACATGAAAGGATACTTTTTGAGAAATTGCTGGGCGGGATGAGTTCGATCTCCAGACAGCTGCTTTTCCCCAGACATGTCCGACTTTCATCAAAGGAATACAGGGTACTGCTTCAAAATACAGATATCATACAATCCTTTGGTATAGAGATTGGTGACTTCGGGAATAATACTGTAATCGTCAGGTCTCTTCCGGATAAACTCAGTGACGCTGATATCGACAGCATACTTTCCGACATCGCAACAGGCCTGATAGAGGGGACAGCTTCTAATAAATCACTCAAAGAAAACC
>JAKAKQ010000293.1 GCA_021813425.1 Nitrospirota bacterium | reverse complement strand
TTGGAAAATATTAAAGGAAATACTTCTAATCTAAAGTTATAATTAGTATAATTTATATTAACTATAAATTAAATTTGTAGTAATTTGGACATTATTAAAGGGTAGGGAATGTCCCAAAAAATTAGTAACTTGTTTATTTTGGATGAAACTCCATTCTGCAGTAAAACGCCAAATCCATGTCAGGGAGGATTCATGATTATCTTTAACACTTCATAAACGCCCACAGGAGGTGAGTTATGATGAGGGATATTTTAGTGATGGATTGTGGGGAATACGAGGCTTTTTGGAGAGCCCTGAAAATAAAATACAAGATACTTTTTACCACGACAGCAAAAGAAGGGCTTGATATACTCTCTAAGACTATTGGCCTTGTCTTTCTCAGGATCAGGCTGCCGGATATAAACGGCCTGGAGGTGCTCAAGCTTATAAAGAATGCGTACCCATCAACAGCAGTCATCATAATCACATCTTCAGGAACAGAAGAAACCTGCCTTGAGGCATTCAGAAAAGGGGCGAGGGATTATCTCAAAAAGCCTTTAAATACAGATGAGATAACCGAAAAAATCGAGCTGCTGATGCAAATGAGCGATGATTCTCAGAGACGCCGGCATGTCTCATTGTCAACTGAAACCATTCATAATGAAGATTTCCCTGACATCCCGCCCCATTTGGTTGAAGGCGTGCTTAAGGTGCGAGATTTCGTTTCTCAGAACTATTCCGAGTCATTGACCTTGTCTGCTGCCTGCAAAATGGCCACTATTTCCAAAACCTACTTCTGCCGCTTTTTTAAATATATTACCGGCCACTCCCTGCGAAGCTATCATAATATAGTGAAAATTCATATAGCGGAAGAACTCTTGTGTGATAAAAGGCTTTCTATTGCAGATGTCGCCATGAGGCTGGGCTATGATGACCCGAACTATTTTTCCACTATTTATAAAAAAATTACAGGTTATTCTCCAAGAGAGTGGCAGTCCTCACACAGAATTCAGCATAGAGAAAAAGAAAGAACATTTCCCGCAGAAATCGCACACGCCAACAAATACTCCCGGATTAAATCTGAACCGGAATTTAAAAGAGTTCTGAGAGAGTGGCAGGATTCCTATTACTCCCTGTTTATGGAGAAAGAAGCAAGCGGCATAAGGGAATACCAGGACATCCTGAGAGAGTGGCAGGACTCTTATTTATCATTGTTTAGAGATAAAGGCAAATCCTGGGCAGAAGACATCGCGGTTAACGAGAGCTCTTCGGTTATCCAAAAAAGAATTTCAGGCATCTCTTCCGGATGCAAAAAGACCGCTCTCAGAAGTTTTGATAAACTTAAAAATATTAATATGGAATTAGACAAATCTCTTGAATATATCGAACCATAGAAATTCTGTTTAGCATCGAAAACCGGTATATTTCACGGACTTTCTATCCGGCCAGCAGCATTACAGAACTGCCCTTAATCTGAAGTCCTCCCCCTTAAGCCCTTAAGCAGCAAATCCATATGCCGGGCAAAGTTTCACGCAACCTGCAATCTATCCGGAATGGAAATTCATAAAGATAATTTGGACAATATTTAAGGAAATCGGCAATTTTTGATTATAAAGTTAAAAATATACAAATGCTCACATATACAAAAATTGACTCAAGCCCTGTCTTTAATGCCTCATAAATATCTGAGGAGGGAAATATGACGAGGGGAATTTTAGTGATGGATTGCGAGGAGCGGGAGACTTTCTGGATAACGCTCAAAAGCGACTATAAAATACTCTTTGCCAAAACAGCTCGTGAAGGGCTTAGCATGCTCTCTGAAAATGTAGGCCTTGTTTTCCTCAGCAAAAAGCTGCCTGATATGAACAGCATGGATGTCTTCAGGCTTATAAAAGAAGAGTTTCCTGCGACTGAGATTATCATAATCACATCCTGCGGGACAGAGGATAGCTGCATTGAGACCTTCAGAAAAGAAACAAGGGATTTTGTAATGGAACCCCTGAAAGCAGACGAAATACTTGAAATGATCAGGATACTTATAGATATGGAAAAGGCTTCCCGGAAACACCAGCGCCTCTCTTCGCCGATAGAAACCATTGAATACGAGCAATATCCTGATATACCTCCCAATTTAGTTAACGGCGTTCTAAAGGTGAGGGATTTCATCTCTCAGAATTATTCGGAGTCCCTGTCGCTTTACGATGCCTGCAAAATGGCCTCAACGTCCAAAACCTATTTCTGCCGCTTTTTTAAAAGTATTACAGGCCATTCCCTGCGAACTTATCACCATATGGTGAGAATACGGATAGCGGAAGATCTTTTAAGAAATAAGAAAGTTTCAGTCAAGGAAGTCGCACAACAACTTGGTTACAACGATACAAACTATTTTTCCACTGTTTTTAAAAAAATCACCGGCCTGTCTCCAAGGCAGCAGCAGTCGGCAGATTGATTTTCGTCAGCTGATACTTCGGCAATTAAATACTTGAATGCCGAGAAGCGAAGGGTTCAGGATGACCATTTTATTTGCCGGATTAATAATAAAACAAGAAAAGTAGAATTGCAGCTTGCTGAAAAAAAACTTCCCGGCAACAACATAAATATTGAAGATATTGGCTTGAGCAGGGCATTGCATTTTCATGAAAACGACCCATTTATGCTATAATCCTGAAATTTTTGTTAAGGAGATATCCATGGATACCTGCCCCTGCGGATCAAATGTTGCATACGATAAATGCTGTCTGCCTGTGATAAAAGGAGATAGAGCGGCGCTTACCGCAGAAGAACTGATGCGTTCCCGCTACAGCGCCTACGCTATGAAGGAGATCGGTTATCTGCAAGCCTCACTTCATCCTGATCACAGGACAGACTTTGATGAAAAGACAACCCGCACCTGGGCCGAAGGCTCTGAATGGCATAAGCTTGAGATAGTGAAAACAGTCGGAGGCGGGGCTGAAGACAGTGAAGGCAAGGTAGAATTTATTGCAACATATACTGATAAGGGGATTAAAAGAGAGCACCATGAGTTATCTTCATTCAAGAAAAAAGACGGGCTTTGGTATTTAGTGAGCGGGGAATTACAATCTCAAAAGCCGGTTGTCCGTGCGGCTCCCAAAACCGGGCGTAATGACCCCTGCCCCTGCGGCAGCGGCAAGAAGTTCAAAAAATGCTGCGCAGTTTAATCTTTTGGGATTAAAGGAAACTTTAATAGTCTGCTTATTATCTGACTTGAGCCAAGTCCTGGCAGTATCCTGCAAGCCCTTCCCTTTCTGACTCCTGTTCTATTATCCCGGTCATATCAAAGTTGAAATCAGCATGTTTATAAGATACGACCATTCTGCCTCCATCCTTTTTTTCACCGAGGGTTATTACTTCCTCAATGCCGTCTTTACGAAATTAATCAATGATAATACCTGACCAGATTAAAAACAAAATCTTTTTCTTCAAATCCTCCTGACAATCTAAATTCTATATCTCCCGTTATTCGAGAAACATACGCATTATGGAAATGTTGTTTTGAATTTTTTATCCGTTTGGACAAAAGCAAAGATATTTTGGAATAAGACAAAGACTATTGGATACGAGCAAAGAAGTATTGAACAGGATTTAAGGAAGTCCCGCTGTTTTTACTCTAAAGTAAAAAACATCAGGCGAAAGAGAACCGGAGAGCACGACAATTTTATTTAGAACCTCATAATCACCCTATAGGAGGTGAATAGTAATGAGGGATGTTTTAGCGATAGATTGCAAAGAGCATGAGCTTTTTTGGACGACCCTCAAAAGCGACTGCAGGATTCTTTTTGCTGAGACAGCAAAGAAAGGCATGAATATGCTCTCTGAAAATATCAGTCTTGTCTTTCTCAGCAAAAGACTTTCGGATATGAACGGCCTGGAGACCCTGAGCATGATCAAAAAGGAGTATCCCTCAACAGCCGTAATCATAA
>JAKAKQ010000062.1 GCA_021813425.1 Nitrospirota bacterium | reverse complement strand
CCCCTGTCTCTATCTCTGTTTCTGAGTTTCCGGCAGCTGATAGAGAACATATTGCCGAAATAAGAAGTTTTGTCTATGATATATATAGAATATAAATGAGAAATAAGAAGTATGGGCGTGAAAACTTTTATTAAAAAAACCAATTTTATCTTTTCTCCTTGCCGGAACATCCTTTATGTCATTTCTGTTCTGTTGTCCATCCTTGTTTTAAATCCAGATAATGCCCTTGCAGATGAAATCACCGGACATATTGAAGGGAAAGAATATTTAAAGGCCGGCAAAAACGACCTTGATGCAGGTCTTTATGAAGAGGCTATAAAAAAACTCACCATTTCGCAGAAAGAATTCCCCCTACTTGAAGATTACTCACTATTATATATTTCGGAAGCTTATCAGCAGCTTGGGGAATACGGTAAATCCCATGATACGATCAGGACATTGCTTGAGAAGTTCCCCCAGTCTCCGCTTAGGAAAAAAGCAAGGGTCTCTGAAATCAGAGCAGCAAAAGACAGCAACAGAGAAAACATTCTGCAGCTGTTCGAGTCTTATGTCAGGGATTATCCGGATGATGAAGAAATTATCATGATGTATGGGCTCCATCTGAAACAGACAGGGGAAAAGACAAAGTCAATGTCTCTGTTTAAATATCTGTATATTAGGGCTGGGGCCCTATCAAGCTCAGCTTATAATGAATTGCCCCCTTCTGATATTAAATCGGCAGATCTTCTTGAAAGGGCCTCTAACCTGATAAAAAGATATGAATTTGAGGATGCAGAACACGATCTGAGAAAGGCGCTTCTTATTGATAGTGGGAAAAACCGTGATGAAATTCTCAGGAACCTCGGGCTTTCATTGTTCAGACAAAAGAAATATAAGGAGGCTGCAGAGATCTACAGCAGGATAAATGATATTTACTTTAAGGCTCGTTCCTTATACAGGGCTGGTGACAGAAGCGGATTCAATCAGTCGCTGGATGAACTTTTGGCCGGAAAGGACAAGAGGGCCGGCTATCTCCTTGTTGCTGTTGCCTCGGACAAAAGACGGGAAAAGGACTTCGAGAATGCAATTAAGATCTATAATGACGTTCTGACAAATTATCCAGCGGAAACAGAAGACGCCATGTGGGGCACCGGCTGGACATATTATATTTCCGGGGAACACAAAAAGGCAGCAGAGATATTCACTCAGCTCTACTCTAAATATGAGGACCCAAAATATCTTTACTGGCAGGCAAGAAGCATTGAACTTGCCGGTGATGATGCCACAGGTCTTTATAACCAGCTCATGAGAATGGGCAACAATTATTATGCTGCAATGTCATTTGCCAAGACCGGCAAAAAGATCATCAAAACAGCTTCCCTTAAAGAAACCTCTCTTGATAATACATATGACAGGGGTCAAAGATTCGAACGAATCGAGGTTCTTCAATCGCTTGGCATGATCAAAGAAGCAGTTATGGAATTAACACTACTGTCAAAAAAAATCGATTCCTCCCCTGAGTTGACTTTCATAGTCTCTAAATTTCTCGATCTCGGGGAATTCAGGCGCGCCGTTGGTCTGGCAGCGAAAATCCAGTATTCCGAAAAACTGCACAGGTTTTTTTATCCCCTGGCATTCTGGGATGTCATTGAACAGATTTCAAGGAAATATAATATAGACCCTTATGTTGCGCTTTCTGTAATAAGGGAAGAGAGCCGGTTTGACGCTGATGCCAGGTCAGTTGCTGGCGCACGCGGGCTTATGCAGCTAATGCCCAGGACAGCATATCAACTCGACAAAACCATTAAGATCGGAATAAACAGGGTTTCCCAGCTCAATAACATCAGAAATAATATCCAGCTCGGCACCTATTACCTTAAGTCCTTGTTCAGTGAATTTCATTCCCTGGCCCATGTGCTTGCAGCATATAATGCAGGTGAGATAATAGTCAGGAAATGGGAAGAGCGCGGCAACTATAAATCTGTTGATGAATTCATTGAAGATATCCCATATGCTGAAACAAGGAATTATGTCAAAAAGGTAATAACCTCTTATTTCCAGTACAAGAAATTCTCAAACGCCGATGCAGAGGACAAGGAATTCAATATTGCGATCGGCAAACTTTAACTCTGTTCCCGGCCTCTTCTCTCAAACCACTCCATAAAATAAAACATGCCTGCTGCAAAAACGACTAAAAAGGCTATTACAAACCAGTGACTTATTCCTATTATTTTCGGCAGTGTTGCTCCTCCCATACCGGAAGATACATAAAATCCTTCGACGAAAGGGTAAAGGACCGCAAATAAAAGAGAACCTGCGCCGATGCCTATCATGGTAACCAGTGCATCCAGTCTGCCTGATGCGAAACCAGCTACAGCTGTCCCGGGACAGTATCCGCTGATTAAAAAGCCTATGCCGAACAATGCACCTCCTGCGATCTGCGGCCAGAAAAAAGTCGGGACGATCCAGACTCTCTCCATATCCAGAAGTTTCAGGTCTGACAATAGGTATAATCCAAAGGCTGCAACAAGTATTGCTGTAAACATCACCTTTGGGACAGTAAAATCAGCAAGATAAAAAACACCTGTCAGTTTGTGCGGGTTGCCAAGGCCTCCCCTCTCGAGAAACATGCCGAAGAAGATCCCTAAAATCACAGCAATCAAGAGACTTGCATTCTGACTGAAAACCAACGGAGCTGTCATGACCATAACCTCCTTAAAAATGCAGCAGCAATAAACCCGCTGACAAACATTGCTATCACGAATATCCAGCCTGCTACAGCCATTTGAGCACCTCCTGATAAGGCCACTCCACTTGTGCAACCCCTTGCAAGCCTGCTTGAAAACCCTATGATAATCCCTCCTGTAAATGCGGTCATCCCCCTTGTTACAGGGCTCATCTTCTCACCCTTGTCAAATCTCAACCTGAAATTTCCACTCAATAGCGCACCTGCCAGCGCCCCTATAAAAAGCCCGCCTACCTCGAACAGCACCCAGTTCATCAAAGGCGACTCGACATTCAGATATTGAGAGAAATATTTGAGGCTGCTGGCATATTCAGGGCTTATATCTTTTATGCCGACACCCGTTAACAGGGAAAAGGCACTTGATGCGCCGAGCCCCCATCCGGCAATATAGAAGGTCGCCAGCAGGGTCAGGCCAAGGCCGATTCCAGCTATATAAGGCGACCAGAAATTATTTTTTTCCATTATTTACCTCCTTGTATGGTCAATGCTCCAGTTATAAAAACCAGCGACCATGATTAATGTTTCAAATATTATAAACTTCTTGACTTATGATGATACTTTATCATTATACTTGTCAAGCTTCTCATTACAAGATTTACGCGTCCTTTTTTTAATTATATTATGTTTTTTAATAACATCAAACAGTAGACATTGAGGGTTTGTATCTGGTATTTTATGAAATGTGCAGTATGAAATCCCTTTTCGACGATGATACTGTTTTAAACAGTAAAACCGATGAAAAAATTCCCGGTATAAAAAAGGAGGGGCGTCCTTTGGATAGACTGAAAAACCTTGAAGAAAAAATCACTACAGCTGTCGAAAGAGTAAAGTCATTAAAAGAGGAAAAAATCTCTCTCGATAAAAAAATAAAAGAACTCGAAACGATACTGAACGAAAAAAATCAGGAAATAGAGGCGTTGAAATCTGAAAAAACATCGATCAAGAATCAGGTGGAAGAACTCTTGACCGAACTCGAGACACTGGAGCTCTGATAAAAATGGGAAGTATCGAAGTTACAATCCTCGGCCAGAAATATACTGTTAAAGGAGATGCGCCCGAGGATTACATGAAAAAACTCGCTGCCTTTGTAGATGATAAACTCATGGAAGTATACAATAACTCACCTAACATCACACCCCTGAAAGCCGCTATACTTGCCTCGCTGAATATCGCCGACGAACTCCAGAAACTCAGGGATGCCCAGGAGA
>JAKAKQ010000180.1 GCA_021813425.1 Nitrospirota bacterium | reverse complement strand
GGCATCCTGATACTTGAGGAACTCGATTATGCAGTTCAAAGGGGGGCAAAGATATATGCTGAAATTATTGGGTACGGTATGACTGGAGACGCATATCATATAACTTCACCTGCTCCGGGAGGGGAAGGAGCGGCAAGATGTATGTCAATGGCTTTGAGGGATGCGGGGACCGAGCCGTCAAAAGTTGATTATATCAATGCACACGGCACCTCAACCAGATACGGCGATGAGCTCGAAACCATGGCGATTAAAACTGTTTTTAAAGAGCATGCATATAAACTTGCAGTAAGTTCTACAAAATCAATGACAGGTCATCTGCTGGGAGCAGCTGGGGGTGTAGAGGCGGTTGTATGTGTATCAAGCATCCATAACCGTTTAATACCGCCGACTATTAATCTTGATAATCCCGATCCGGAATGTGATCTGGATTATGTGCCCAATAAGGCAAGACCGGCCGATATCAATTATGCCTTGTCAAACTCATTCGGGTTTGGCGGGACAAATGCCTGCCTGCTTTTTAAGAAATACGAAAACTAAGCCATCCTGGTGGAAAAAAAGATTTAAGGGATTATTTAAACTTCCATGCTTACATTAAAGCAGAATATAAAAGACATAGAAAAAAATATCGGGTATATCTTTAAGAACAAAGGTCTTCTTGCCGAGTCCCTGACCCATAAATCCTATTATCATGAAAATAAGGAAAAAGCAGTTTCATACAATGAAAGACTTGAATTTCTTGGAGATTCGGTAATCGGTCTGATTATTGTTGAATACCTTTTCCTTCTTGAACAGAAATACGAAGAATCTGTTCTTGCAAAGGTTAAATCATATCTTGTGAGTGAATCAGTCTTTGCGGATATAGCAGATTTGATCTCAATTGGTAAATATCTTCTGCTCGGGAAGGGCGAGGAATCTACAGGCGGAAGGAATAAACAATCCATTCTGTCCGATGCATTAGAGGCGATAATAGGTGCGATATATCTTGACGGAGGTTATGAAAAGACAAGGGAAATAGTCCTCACTTTTTTCAAGGACAGGATTGACAATGCGGTTAAATCCGGTGAGTTTTATGACTATAAAACAGAACTCCAGGAAAAGAGCCAGCTCCTTTATGGTGTTCTCCCGGAGTACAGGGTTATAAAACAGCAAGGTGAAGAGCATAAGAGGATATTTACCGTTGCGGTGTTTCTTGAGGGGAAAAAACTTGGGGTTGCATCCGGCAGACGAAAAAAAGAGGCCGAAACCCTTGCTGCAAAAAAGGCGATAGAGAAATTAATCAAACAATAAAGAAATATTAATTATTTCATGGCGATAGCGGAAATCACCTTTTAATTAATGCTTAAACACAGGGCAAGTGGCGCTCAACCTTGGAATTATGTAATACTAAAAAATAAGAAAGATGGAGAGATCGATGCTATACAGTTCGTTTAATAAAAAGTGTGTCTGTCTGATTCTCTTTGTTTCTTTGCTGGGGTGTAGTAGTACTCTTCTGAAAAACCGAGTTATAATTGAACCATTAAAGGATAGCAATATACAGGGAACTGTCAATCTTATCCTTTACGGTGCAAACCATGCCAATGACCTTGAAACCATAGCTATACTTGATAAGACAGGAGATGGATATGAGTTTGAACCTTTTGCTCCGGATTTTCGTTACAGAATAAAGAAAAATATTCCTTCCATTGAAGCCCTTAAAGAAGCGGAAAAATTTGTGAGCTGGCACAATTCATTCCAAAACATACGATTCAGCAAGATACTCGATGAAAAAGGTATTGCTATCGGATATGAAGTGAGACCGCTATATTTGCCTTTTACCTTCGGCGTTTCCGATGTTCTGGATGTCGACTACAGGATTAAGGGAAATAAGGTAGTTATAATAATAAGGCTTATAAATTCCGTTGAAAAAATGCTTTACAATGGTGGTGACAGAAAAGGCGCTATAGAGAGCAAGTAGATACCCGATCAAGAATGGCTACTATATTGTTAACCTGACAAGTTCTTCGAATGTATCAAGGTTATCTGTAATTCAAAAAGTCAATATGAATGCCAAGGTCTTTTTCTTTTAACAATTTTATTATTGCCTGAAGGTCGTCTATCTTTTTTGCCCTCACCCTGACCTGGTCTTTCTGGATCTCAGACTGAATCTTCAGTTTCGTGTCCTTTATGATCTTTACTATCTCTTTTGCCTTTTCAACAGGAATGCCCTGCTGTAAAGTCACAACCTGCTTAACAGTCCCGCCAGAAGCCTGCTCGATCTTTCCAAAGTTCAATGCCTTCAGGGAAACGCCCCTCTTTACAAGCTTGGTCTGCAGGATGTCTATAACTGTCTTTAGTTTGTACTCATCATCAGAAAGAATATTTATTTCATGTTTGTCCTTGATTAATTCGATATTGCTTTTACTGCCCTTAAAGTCGAACCTCTGGCTTATTTCCTTCATTGACTGTTGCACCGCATTTAGAACCTCCTGCAAATCCACCTTGCTTGCAATATCAAAAGAATGTTCGTCAGCCATATATCCTCCTTTTAATAATAAGTATAAAACAAATGAAGATGTGAAGTTTAGAACTTGAGACATTAATAAGCTGAGTAAAGTCTCATCTTCTCAGGTTCCCAATTTCTTATCTTCTTACGGTTTCGGTTTGCATACCGGGCAATACAGTTCCCCCAGATCCAGGAGACACACATGTCCTCATTCAGGACAGCAGATGCATTTATCTACTGGATTTTTGCAAACCTCACATTTTTCCATTTAATGAATTATATATTTTTAAAGTTACTACTTCAATAATAAATATCTTTTCTTCACAAATTTAACCATTTTTTGTTAAAATGACTGCTCATATAAAAAAATCTGATTTACAATGAGCTTTTTTAGGGTGGAGGTTTGATAATGGATTATTTCTTGAGCGAAGAGCAGGTAATGATTAGAGACCTTGCAAGGCAGATTGCAGAAGAAAAGATTGTGCCGGTCAGAGCGGAACTGGATGAGACTGGAGAATTCCCATGGGATATAATGAAGGTGCTCGCTCAGTCAGACCTCTTCGGTCTTTTTATACCAGAGGAATATGGAGGGCTTGGCAAGGGGTGTCTTGAACTCTCTATAGCAGTTGAGGAATTGTCCAGGGCCTGCCTTGGTGTATCCACAACGTTTGCTGCCAATGCACTGGGAACCTATCCCTTATTGCTTTTTGGAACTGATGAACAGAAAAAAAAATACCTTCCTGATATAGCAGCAGGGAAGAGACTTGTGGCATTCGGTCTTACTGAGGCTAATGCCGGAAGTGATGCCGGCGGGACCCAGACAACTGCAAGACTTGAAGGAAATGAATATATAATAAATGGAACAAAGCAGTGGATAACAAACGGTGGTGAAGCGGAAGTTTATACTATTATAGCTATCACAGACCGCTCAAAGGGCCCTCGTGGTGCTTCTGCATTTGTTGTAGAAAAAGGGACCCCCGGTTTTACTTTCGGGAAAAAAGAGAACAAGATGGGCATCAGGGCTTCTGCTACTACCGAACTTATATTCGATAACTGCAGAATACCGAGGGATAATATAATAGGAAAAGAGGGGATGGGATTTGTTGTTGCGATGAAGACACTGGACAGCTCAAGGACAGGGGTTGGAGCACAGGGGGTCGGAGTTGCGCAAGGGGCGTTTGAGGAGGCGGTTAAATTCGCAAAACAGAGGGTGCAGTTTGGCCACCCGGTCATAACCTTCCAGGCAGTCCAGCATATGCTGGCTGATATGGCAACTTCTATTGAAGCTTCAAGGGCGCTGGTTTACGCAGTAGCGAGGTTTATTGACAGTGGTGCAAAAGACGTATCCAAAGAATCTGCTATGTCAAAACTCTTTGCAACAGATGTTGCCATGAAAGTGACTACAGATGCGGTCCAGGTCATGGGAGGTTCGGGGTATATGAAAGAATACCCTGTTGAAAAGATGATGAGAGATGCAAAGATATTGCAGATATATGAAGGTACCAACCAGATACAGAGAAACGTAATAGGCCAGGCATTGATCAAAGAGTTCACCAAAAAGAAATAGTACATAATAAGGGAAGACCAGTCTGATGAAAATAATCGTTTGTATAAAGCAAGTTCCGGACACTGCTGAGGTCAGGATAAACCCTGAAACCAATACACTTATAAGAGACGGCGTGCCGAGCATAATCAACCCTTATGATATGCATGCGATAGAGGCAGGGTTGCATATAAAGGAAAAAGCCGGAGGCAATGTCACTGTAATTACTATGGGGCCTCCCCAGGCTGAAACAGCATTGAGAGAAGCAATATCAATGGGTGTTGATAGTGCGGTACTTCTTACTGACAGGGCCTTTGCAGGCTCTGACACATGGGCAACAGCCTATACCCTTGCAAAGGCGATAGAATATCTTGGCGCCGATATAATACTCTGCGGAAAACAGGCAATAGACGGTGATACTGCCCAGGTCGGTCCTGAGATCGCTGAATTCCTTGATATACCTCACATATCCTACATACGCAAGATAGACGAAATAAAAGATAACAAAATAGTTGTGCAGAGGTTAATGGATGACGGTTATGATGTGATCGAATCATCTTTTCCGGTGCTTTTGACTGTAGTTAAGGAATTGAATGTACCAAGGTTGCCTTCAATAAAAGGAAAAATGGCTGCAAAGAAAGCCGTGATACAAAAGATGAATGCAGCGGATATTAAGGCAGATGAAAACTGTCTTGGACTCAAGGGATCGCCTACTCAGGTTAGAAACATATTTGCACCTGAGGTTAAAAAAGACAGAATAATGCTTGAAGGCACTACAGAAGAGAAAGTTACCGCGTTGGTAAATGAGCTTATGAGGCTGAAATGCTTATAAGGATTGATAAAGATAAATGTACAGGATGTGAAGCATGCATTGCATCATGTCCATATGATGCAATTATTATTAAAGATGGAAAGGCTGAAATCAACGAGTTATGCCAGATGTGCAAGGCTTGTCTGTCTGTCTGTCCTGAAGGAGCGATATCCGAAGTCAGTGAAGATTCCGATCAAAAAGAGAAGGGGCAGGGCAGGGGGGTCTGGGTCTTTGCCGAACAAAGGGACGGTAAGACCGCAGTTGTTTCATTCGAACTTCTTGGAGCCGGCAGAAGACTTGCATCTGAGCTTAATACCGAACTCTCTGCTGTCCTCTTCGGATGCACTGAATCGGAAGCAGATGAACTCATAAAATGGGGGGCTGATAAGGTTTATCATTGTAATGATGAAATAATAAAGGTATTCAATGACGAACCATATGCAAAACTTCTTTCAGACTTGATACAGGAACATAAGCCTGACATAGTACTTGCCGGAGCAACTCCGATTGGAAGGTCTTTTATCCCGAGAGTTGCTGCAAGGTTAAAAACAGGTTTGACTGCTGACTGCACCTCGCTTGATATAGATAAAGAGACAGGGAATCTTCTTCAGACCCGTCCTGCATTTGGCGGAAATATAATGGCAACAATCCTCTGCCCTTTTACAAGGCCGCAGATGGCTACTGTAAGGCCTCGTGTAATGAAGAGAGGTGAATATGACGAAAAAAGAAAAGGCGCTATCATCAACATAAATGCTGATAATATAAAATCGAGGACAAATGTAATTGAAACTGTAAAGGAAGCTTCAGAGACAGCTCTCAATCTTCAGGAGGCAAGCATAATTGTTGCTGGCGGAAGGGGGGTCGGAGGCCCAAAGGGTTTTGAGATTCTTTTTGAGCTCGCCGAGGCCCTTGGAGCTTCTATTGCAGCATCAAGGGCTGCGGTTGATGAAGGATGGATTCCTTACAGACATCAGGTAGGACAGACCGGAAAGACAGTAGGCCCTAAATTATACATTGCCTGCGGAATATCAGGGGCAGTTCAGCATCTTGTTGGTATGCAGTCCTCGGATATAATTATTGCTATCAATAAAAATCCTGAAGCTCCTATTTTCAACACGGCAAATTTTGGGATAGTCGGAGACCTGTTCGAGCTTATTCCCCTGCTTACGAAAAAGATAAAAGAGGCAAAAGGACTTTGAAGATAGCTTTTGTCTTCCCGGGTCAGGGTTCACAGCATGTAGGGATGGGAAAGGACCTGTGGGATAATTTTGACGAAGCCAGGTCTTTGTATGAAAGCGCATCTGAAGCTCTCGGATATGATGTTAAGGAACTGAGTTTTAACGGCCCTCAGGAAGAGCTTAACAAGACGTTCAGGACACAACCCTGCATATTAACTGCAAGCATGGCTGCTTACAAGATTTTATCCTCAAAAGGTATATCTCCTTATGTTGTAGCCGGACACAGCCTCGGTGAGTATTCTGCGATTGTGGCGGCGGGGGTCCTGCCTTTTGAAGAAGCTGTAAGACTTACTGAAAAAAGGGGTATATTTATGCAGGAGGCAGTGCCTGAAGGCGAGGGTCTTATGGCAGCTATTCTCGGACTGGAAAGAAATAAAGTAGATGATATCTGCCTTGCTGTTGAGTCCGGTTATGTTTCTCCAGCCAATTACAACTCCCCGGGGCAGATCGTAATAGCAGGAGAAAAAAAGGCGGTTGAAGATGCTATGAAGCTCGCAAAAGACTCAGGCGCAAAGAGGGTGATCGCACTTGCGGTGAGCGTCCCGTCGCATTGTACGCTGATGATTAAGGCTTCCAACAGGCTATCCGAACTTCTAAGCACAATCGAATTCCGGAATCCTGATATGCCGGTTGTAAACAACGCTGACGCGATGTTTCTGTCCAATGCAGAAAAAATAAAATTATCACTTATAAAACAGTTGAGCCGTCCGCTCCTATGGGAGGATTCGATCAGGAAAATCGTTGAATCAGGAATAGACACTTTTATTGAAGTCGGTCCTGGAAAAGTGCTTTCAGGACTTATCAAAAGGATAGAACCGACCGCAAGACTGTTCAATGTCGAAGATACTTCAAGCCTGAATAAGACGCTTGAGGAATTAAAAAGCTGATAGCTAAAAGCTGTTTTTTACCAGCTTCCGCCGCCTCCGCCTCCAAAACCGCCGCCTGAAGAACCTCCTCCGCTGAAGCCGCCTCCGCTGCTGACGCCGCTTCCTCTCGGGGCGGAAAACATGGCAGACGACAGGTTCGACATTGCAGAATTAACGGAATGATTGAAACTTACCGGGTCGAACGCCCTGAAACCACCCGGCGAGACATACCACTCTGGCGGCTGCTGGTAAATGCCCTCAAAGGCCTTTGCCCAGTTATCGGCCACATCAAGCGCAAGCGCATACGGGAAGAACCTTGAGAAAAGGTTTTCGTCTTTCATCTTGATCAGGCGGTCTTTTTCAGCCCTGTTCAGAAACTCCTGAAAGCCCAGAATATCCATATACACAGAAGATCCTGTTCTTGTCTTTGCCGGCATAAATTTCGAAAAAGCCAGCATAGGGATGCCTGTCAGGATACCAGCTGCAAATGTCCTTGCACCGACAGTTTCTCCAGCTGAAAAACCGAGCAGTAAAGTGGTTAAAACAGCTGTCACAAATCCGGAAACAGCGTAAACCTGTCTTATTGTTTCGGGACTAACAGAAAAATAATTTTTCCTGACAAGTTCGCTGTACATTGTTTTTTTAAGCGAATCAAGATTTGTATAGAAATTGTTTTTTAACTCAGAAACCATTTTCCCAGGAAGTGAACCGAATATTTTAGTCATAAGTTCCTTTTCGAACAATGCAAGCGAATTGTCGGATTCCTTCACCTTTTTGAGATAATAATCCTTCTTGTCAAACAAAATACCTTCTTCCTTTGTCTCTTCTATCTTTATATATCCCTTGACAGCAAGTCCTACAATCGTGGCGGTAATATCCCTTGAATCGAGTTTTTCATCTACAAGTGAGCCGACTTCAGCAGGACATAAAGGAATATTATAGTATTGGGGAGGACCATACATTACTGCTACAGATTCCTTAACCCTCGGATCTCTTCCTCTTATATGCCAGAAATTAAACATAAAGATCAGCGATAGAACAGGGACCGCAAATACCCAGTTCTGCTTCAGGTTTATCATCCAAAGGAATTTCTTAAAGGACGAGGGGGGTGAAACAATACCTTTATCCCAGCCAAAGGCGATGGTAAGTCCTTCACCTGGTGAAAGACGTCTCTTTATTAAATCGAACTGCGCAAAATTATCAGAGGTCTCAAACCTGCATTCAGTTTCTTTTGAACCGATCCTGCCTGTATAACATGAGGCCCACAATTCTTTGCTTTTTTCGCCGGAAAGACTTACAGAACATTCTGCTTTCTTGATATCGGCCTGCCAGTAATTACCTGTTACATTCCAGTAAAGTTCATCATGATCATCGAAGAAAAGGATAGCATCCTCGACTTTGTAGAATATTTCATATTTTTGAATGCCTGTGATATATTTATCCGGATCGCCGATTCTTATTTTGACAATGTTACCTTCCCATGTGATCTTTGATTCTAATTTGTTATCAGAACCATCAGTGACCGAGAGTATATCCAGAGGGGTTTTAGCAGTAAATCCTGAGCTGTCTGAATATATGTAAGGTATTTCCCTGTAGATGCCATGTTTTGGTCTGTGAAATTCGACTATAAGAGTCTCTTTTACTGTAAAAGATGAATCTTTGTTAATGACTATGTTGACATTGAAATCATTAATCGTAAAGTCCTGTGCACGAGCAGAAAGCGCAGAAACAAAAACAACAAGAAAAAGCGTAAGCAGAAAAATTATGGTATTGCTTCTAAGCCGCATATAAAAATCCTGTAGTCTCCAAATTGCATACTACTGTCCAAAATAAAAATAAATTACCTAAAGAAAGGCGGGATGGAGAATAAACACAATAACGACTCCTTATAAAAAAAGATTCCAATACCCGAAAAAGGAGAAGTCCAAGCGTGCTCTTGAGCGCAATAAGCATCAAAATAATAAGTGCAGTCTCAATTATCATGTCGACCTGTCCCGCAGATTCGTATATGCGGGGTTTATTGTGTTTATGAGGCATTCCGCCTTTCTTCTGTTTTTATTTTGGACAGATATGCAAATCACTAAAAACTTACTTTTACGGGCTTTCTTTCAACAGAAGGCTCCTCGAGTTCGAAGAATTCTTCCTTTTCAAACTTGAACTGGCCTGCAATTATATTTGAGGGAAATGTCTCTGTCATTATATTGTAATCCCTGACAACCGCATTATAATAACGTCTCGCATACTCGATACTATTTTCAAGTTCCGTCAACTGCGATTGAAGCTGCTGGAAATTGGCGTTCGCTTTAAGGTCGGGATATGCCTCTGCAATCGCAAAGAGACTTTTGAGGGTCTCGGTGAACA
Organism: Nitrospirota bacterium; assembly: GCA_021813425.1. Lineage (GTDB taxonomy): Bacteria > Nitrospirota > Thermodesulfovibrionia > Thermodesulfovibrionales > UBA6898 > JAKAKQ01. The sequence continues at coordinate 11,356 of JAKAKQ010000180.1, read as the reverse complement.
TATTTTCAGCCTTTGCCTTGTCAGCAGGAGATGATGCCTGCATTGCCATTGACCTTGCCCTGGTTACATTTTCAAAGACGGACTTTTCATGCATTGCATATCCTTTTACAGTCTCCACAAGATTAGGGACAAGGTCATATCTTTTCTTGAGCTGAACATCTATGTCGGACCATGAAGACTTTACAGTAGTTCTCAGACGTACGAGTTTGTTGTAAATTATGATAACAGCAAAAATTATTCCCAAAATTACGACTGTGAACAAACCTAAAATTATAACCAATGAGATCATTTTCCCTCCGATCAATGCCTGTTTTCTAAGAAATATATCAGAATAATAAAAATGATACAAACAAAAAATGATTCAGTTATATATTATTCATGACAAGAATAACGAATTTAAAAAATAAATTGACAAGCATACTTTAGTCTGATAAGTTTAAATTATAAAATAAAAAAGAAGTAATTTAAGGTAACAATTTATTGGGGGAGGCGCAAAGGATTGCAGTTGTACTTGTATATGTGCACTTCTGTACTTTTTTCAAGAATCGTCAAAGGTATTATCTGCGATTTTTTCTTGTTAAAAATATCTTCTAAGAACATATTTATTAAAGGAGGTGCCTTATGAAAGGCATTTTTGAAGGGTTTCCAGAAGATTCAGTAAGTCCCTTTGAGAGGTTGCAAAAAAGAGGTGTTTCTCGAAGAGATTTCATGAAATTCTGTACTGCTATGGCTGCTGTACTTGCCTTGCCTGAGACTTTTGCCGGAAAGATTGCAGAGGCTATTGAGAAGGCAAAGAAGCCTTCACTGGTCTGGCTTGAGTTTCAGGACTGCGCTGGGAATACCGAAGCACTTTTAAGGGCGACTAAACCAACAATTGGGGAAATTGTACTGGATATCCTTTCAGTAGATTACCATGAGACCATAATGGCGCCTGCAGGCAAGCAGGCAGAAAAATCACTTGATGATGTTGTCAATAACCAGAAAGGAAAATATATAGCAGTTGTTGAAGGCTCGATCCCCTTGAAGGACAATGGTGTTTATTGCTGCATAGGTGGAAGGAGCGCTATAGAGATAGCAAAGAGAGTATGTGGTAATGCAATGGCAACAATCGCAGTCGGCACATGTGCTACTTATGGCGGCCTTCCTGCTGCAAAACCTAATCCGACCGGCGCAGTCAGCGTAAAGGAGGCTGTCCCGGGGATTACACTTCTGAACCTTCCGGGGTGCCCTGTAAACGCAGAAAATATAACTGCAACTGTTGTTCATTTCCTGACATTTGGCAGTTTGCCGGCTGCAGACAGTCTTGGCAGACCTCTTTTTGCATATGGTGAAAGAATCCATGACCACTGTGAAAGAAGGGCACATTATGATGCAGGTCAGTTCGTAAGGCAGTGGGGAGATGAAGGGCACAGGAAAGGCTGGTGCCTTTATGAAATGGGTTGCAAGGGTCCCGAAACTTTTAAAAATTGTCCTGCTGTTAAATATAACGAAGGCACAAGCTGGCCTGTTCAGGCTGGGCATGGCTGTATTGGATGTTCACAGCCCAATTTCTGGGACGATATGAGCCCATTCTACAGAAGACTCCCGAAGGTGCCGGGATTTGGTATAGAGACGACTGCTGACAAAATTGGCGCCGGTGTTGCAGCGGTAGCTGCTGCAGGAGTTGCTGCACACAGGATTGCAAGGGCAATACAGGGCAAAGGAAAAGAAGAAGATAAATAATTAATAAAGGCGAAAGGAGTTAGGTATTATGGCAAAGATAGCGATCGACCCTATAACAAGGATTGAGGGGCATCTGAGGATCGAGGCACAGGTTGAAGGCGGAAAAGTGGTTGATGCCTGGTCTTCAAGCACTATGTTCCGCGGCATTGAGATTATACTTAAAGGGAGGGATCCGAGGGACGCCTGGGCATTTACCCAGCGAATATGAGGCGTCTGAACAACGGTTCACGCCCACAGCTCCGTGAGAGCTGTAGAGAACGCACTCGGAATTATAATACCTGACAATGCACGGATTATAAGAAACCTTATCACAGGAATACAGTATGTGCAGGATCACGTAATACATTTCTATCACCTGCATGCCCTTGACTGGGTGGATATTGTCAGTGCTTTGAAGGCTGACCCGGCTAAAACATCAACTCTGGCACAATCCATATCTGACTGGCCAAAATCAAGCACAACTTATTTCAAGGCCATACAGGGCAAACTAAAATCTTTTGTTGATAGCGGACAGCTTGGGATTTTTGCGAACGCTTATTGGGGACATCCTGCATATAAACTTCCTCCAGAGGCAAACCTTATGGCTGCAGCCCATTACCTTGAGGCCCTGGACTGGCAGAGGGATGTAATCAAGATACAGGCATTGCTGGGCGCAAAGAATCCGCATGCACAGACATATCTTGTTGGAGGCATGTCGATACCGATAGACCAGAACAGCGAAAATGCGCTTAATGCAGGAAGCATCGCCTTTATATCAGGGCTTGCCAAAACTGCGAAGGAATTCGTTGAAAAGGTCTATATACCCGACCTGCTGGCAGTTGCATCTTTTTATAAAGACTGGGCAGGATACGGCGCCGGCGTAGGAAATTTCCTTGCTTACGGCGTTTTCGAAAATGACAACGAAAGTAATACATCCAATCTCTATTTCCAGAGAGGGATTATAAAAGGCAAGGACCTTAGCAAGGTGTTTCCCGTTGACCACACAAAGATTACGGAATATGTAACACATTCATGGTATGAATACAGCGATGGTAATGACAAATCCAGACACCCATGGGATGGAGAGACAAATTACAAATATTCAGGGCCACAACCTCCGTATGAGTACCTTGACACTGAAAAGAAATATTCCTGGCTTAAGGCGCCTCGTTATGAAAATATGCCGATGGAAGTAGGCCCTCTTGCAAGGATGCTCGTTGCATTTGGTTCAGGGCATAAAAGGGTCCAGGAGGTTGTCAAGCTTGTTCTGAATCATCTTAAAGTAGGCCCTGAGGTATTGTTTTCAACCCTCGGCAGGGTTGCTGCAAGGGGTGTAGAAACACTTGTTACAGCTGAAATGCTGCCGGTATGGCTTGGACAGCTTACGGAGAATATCAGAAAAGGCGACTTGAAAGTGCATGATGGCAGTAAATGGGAGCCTTCAAAATGGCCGAAAGAGGCAAAAGGATATGGAATGCATGAGGCGCCGAGGGGTGCGCTTGGACACTGGGTAAAGATAAAAGACCAGAAGATCGAGAATTACCAGTGTGTTGTTCCAAGCACCTGGAACGGCTCACCCAGAGATGCATCAGGCCAAAAGGGCCCTTATGAGGCAGCTTTAATCGGTACGCCTGTAGCAGACCAGGAAAAGCCTGTAGAAATACTCAGGACTGTTCATTCTTTTGACCCCTGTATGGCATGTGCTGTTCACGTCCTTGATGCGACAGGCAGGAGAGTAACAAAAATAAGGGTAGTTTAAAGGAGGGAACCATGCAGAACAAGATATATGTATGGGAAGTGCCTGTTAGGCTTACGCACTGGTTGAATTTCATATGCCTGCTGGTTCTTTCATTTACCGGCATATATATCAGCAGTCCGTTTATTACTGCGATATCAAGTGAACAGTACATAATGGGATGGATGAGGTTTATACATTTTGTGACTGCTTATGTCTTTGTGGTTAACCTTGTAATACGTATGTACTGGTCATTTAGCGGTAACAAATATGCTACATGGAGGTCTTTATTCCCTTTCAGCAACGAGCAGATAACCAAACTTTTCAGGCAGATGTCTTTTTATGCGCTGATCAGCAGGAAACCACCGCATGAAATAGGGCATACCCCGCTTGCCGGGATTGTATATTCCCTGTTACTTGTACTTTGCGGATTTTCTGTGTTAACAGGCTTTGCACTTTACTCCCTTTCAAATCATGGTGGAATCATGGATTTAATGTTCGGCTGGGTCTTTTCGATTTTTACTATACCTGTAACAAGACTTATACACCATCTTATTATGTGGCTGCTTCTTTATTTTGCTATCCTCCATGTGTATATAGTTCTTTTCCTTAACTCTGTGGAGAAGAACGGGATCCTCGGGAGCATATTTGACGGATACAAATTCGTAGAAACTGAAAAGACAAAATAGAAATGCTCTTCCCTTTGCCCTATTTTGAGTTTGTTAACGAAGTAAGGTTTTTATCTGTCATTCCGGCTTGTCCGGAATCTTTCCGCAAGAAGGATTCCCGGCGCGTTTCACTTGCGGGAATGACATATAAATGATGATTTGATTGAGTTTATAAGCTGACTCTATTTAATAGAGGAAAGCTGAAAGGTTTATCCCATTGAAAATAGCTGTTTTAGGTATCGGTAATATTTTATTGAGTGACGAGGGTATTGGGGTACGGGTAGTCGAAGCGATAAGGGAGCGATATGAATTTCCAGGATCTGTCGAAATCATAGACGGAGGTACTATGGGCCTAGACCTTCTCCCTTTCATAGAAGGCAAAGACAGTGTCCTTATACTTGATGCGGTCAATATCGAAAAGCCTCCTGGCACAATTGTAAAGATCGAAGGTGATGAGATACCGAAATTTCTTAGTATGAAGATATCAGTACATCAAATCGGACTCCCTGACATGCTCTCTGCAGCAAAGCTAATGGGGATTATGCCTGAAGAGATATGTCTGATAGGCATTCAACCAAAAAACATGGAAACAGGTCTGTTATTATCTGATGATGTGGGAGATAAGCTTGATTCCCTTATTGAAATCGCAATGAACAAACTTGAAGAATGGGGCATAAAGGCAACACTGAAAGAACCTGCTTAAATCTATGGTTGGACGGTCAGCAGATATTTCTTGGGGTATAATTTTTAAAAACTCACACTCTGCCTTTCAAGAAGCATCTGGACCAGAAAAGAACCTGGCTTAATCGAGGCTTTTCTAATAAGTTCAGCTCCTTCAAGGCCATATGGTTTTATGCATGAAGCGCATACATAAAAGTTTACATCAAAGTCTTCAGTGAGAGTCCTTAATAGTTCGTGAACCGGTGAAAAACCGTCTTTTTTTTGCCATGTAATGCTCTCGGCAAATTCTTTTTTTGCCAGCATGACGCCCTCATTTATAAGGAAGAAATCGAGTTCCACATCAAAAGCCTTCATATTTGCAGCAAGCTGAAGGGCGCCGGCCGCCATATCAGGCCTGTCAAATGAATGATTCAAAATGAAAACGAATTTCTTTTTTCCCATATCTTCCATGATCGAGCCTCCAACTAAAATTTTCTTAATTATAATATAACAATTGAAATAAATTCGATTACTTTTAAGGGGTAATGTGCCTTGATATAAGAAAATACTTGAATATTGTAGCATATTTTTTTAATATTTAAGAAGCAAGGAGGCATTATGCTTAGGGAAAAAGTTGAAGAGGTTTTAAATAAAGTAAGGGTTGGCCTGAAATCGGAAGGCGGTGATATAGAGCTGATAGATATCAAAGACAATGTTGTATATGTAAAATTAAAAGGCGCCTGCGGTACATGTCCAATGTCAACGCTTACCATGAAAAACTGGGTTGAAACGAGTATTAAAAAAGAGATACCTGAAATAACAGCTGTTCAGGCCGTTTGATTAGAATAAAATATTGAGGGAGGCAGTTTATTGAAATTATTGAAAAAAGTTAGATTTTTGAAAATACCCTTAAAACCTCTCTTTTTAATATCCCTGATACTTTTTACGTCCCATTCCTCAGCTTCTGACAGTACTATTGAAGTAACGGATATACGATTTTGGTCCTATCCCGATTATACGCGGATCGTGATAAATCTATCTGAAAATACAGAATTTATAAAAAACCGTCTATCAAGTCCCGACAGGCTTTATTTTGATATAAAGAACAGCAGGATTAACAAAGAAACACAGAGAAATATACTAATCGACAATGGAATGCTGAAAGGAGTAAGGGCAGGACAGTTTAGTGACAGCACTGTCAGGGTTGTGCTTGACCTTGAAAAGATCAGGGATTACAAGGTATTCAGTTTAGAAGACCCTATAAGAATTATCATAGATGTATATGGCCCGATAAAATTTTCTGCAAAAAAAAGGATTGTTCTTGATCCAGGACACGGCGGGCACGACCCCGGCGCTGTTGGACCGAACAAACTCTATGAAAAAGATGTTGTGCTTGATATTGCTTTAAAATTAAGAAAGATCCTGTCTGAAATCCCGAATCTTGAAATATTTCTGACAAGAGACAGGGATATATATATACCCCTGGAAGAACGGACTGCTATTGCCAACAGTAAAAATGCAGACCTTTTTGTCTCTATCCATGCCAATGCCAGCACACGGAGAGATGCAAAAGGGATAGAAACATATCTTCTTAACTGGACCAATGACGAGGAAGCGATGAAAGTTGCTGCGAGGGAAAACCAGATATCCCTTAAGAAAATGAAAAAGATGCATAAGGAAATAGATGTCTTAGAGATTATAAAGAGTGATTTAAACAGGGAAAACAAGCGGGACGAATCTATAAAACTTGCAAACTATGTGCAAAAGTCGATGGTTAACGACCTGGATAAAAACTATAGCCATATTGTTGACCACGGTGTAAAACAGGCTTTGTTCTATGTGCTTATGGGTGCTCAAATGCCATCAGTCCTCGTAGAAGTCTCTTTTATAAGCAATCCAGTGGAAGAGAAACTGCTTTCAAGGGAAAATTACAGAGGCGACCTGGCAAAATCTATTGCATCCGGTATCAATAAGTATATGACGCTGATGCCCGAGGGGCAGACGATTGCTGATACAAGGAAGGCAATTGATCCCAGAGATTAAAATTGTCTTATACATTGTTTTTATCATCTCTCTTTTTATTTTTAGCGGTTTAAGAGCCTATCTTTTCATCTTTGCGGTGCTATGTATCCTTCTTTTAAGGGTCCCCTTTAAGAACCTGAAATCAGGCTGGATACCTATAAGCCTTTTCCTTATGTTCACTTTTATCAGTAATGTTATCAACCAGCATGGGGAAATATTGTTTTCGTCAGGACCGGTTGTAATCACGTATGAAGGACTCAATATTGCTGTGATCAGGACAACAAGGATTCTTCTGATGATAGCAGGCGCTAAGATCCTGATTGCATCAACTAAAACAGACGATATGGTCAGAGCGCTTGGAAGACTTTTAAGTCCTTTCGAAAAATTAGGGTTGCCGGTTAAAGATTTTTTTCATACGATGGGGCTTACCTTAAAGTGCTTCCCGATCCTAAAAGAAAAGGCATCCGAGACGTATAAGGAGAGTATGAGATCAGGTGATATAAGAGGGTTCCTGAACAGGGCAAGGATGATATCAATGTTCCTGATGCCTATGTTTGTCAGGAGCATACAATCTCCCGAGGTCTTTTTTGAAAAAACAGAAACAAATGAAAAATAAAATTGATATTCTGATTAAGGATGCGATGATCTATGATGGGAGCTTCTCTGACCCTTATGTCTCAAATATAGCCATATCCGGTGATAAAATACGATTTATAAGCACCTCTAAAATAAAAGATGCTGTTAATACTATAGATGCAAAAGGCCTGGCCGTTTCCCCGGGCTTTATCGACACACATGCCCATTCGGATTTCACCATCGTTGCTGACCACCGTGCTGAGGGGAAGATATTTCAGGGAATAACTACGGAAATCAATGGAAACTGCGGCTTGTCTGCTGCACCTCTGTACAACAAGGCCTTTGAAAGACGTGAAGAGGACTTAAAAGAGCTTGACATTAAAGAAAGATGGAACACCTTGCAGGAATATTTCAAGGTTGTTGAGAAGAGAGGTATTGCAGTAAATTTTGCCACACTTGTCGGTCACGGTAATATAAGAGGCTCTGTTATTGGTTATGATGACAGACCCCCATCTTCAAGGGAACTTTCGGAAATGTCTGATTTGATCTTTGAATCCATAGAGCAGGGAGCAATAGGGCTTTCGACAGGTCTTATATACCCTCCAGGGACATATTCCAAAACGGAAGAACTGATCACTCTTTCAAAGCCTCTGAAAGACAGTGGTCTTATCTATACCAGCCATATGCGGAGTGAGGGCACAATGCTTTTAGAGGCTATCCAAGAGGTTATCAGGATTGGAAGAGAAGCCGGAATCAAAGTACATATCTCCCATCTGAAAACAGCAGGAGAACAAAACTGGCATAAGGCTGACAAGGTAATTTCCTTGTTTGACGATATTATCAAATCAGGATTAAAGCTTACATGCGACCGATATCCGTATACTGCATCAAGTACGGACCTTGACTCGATATTACCCTCCTGGGTATTTGAAGGCGGGAATGAAGCGGAGATTAGTCGTCTCCAGAATGAAAAGGAAAGAGAAAAAATAAGAAATGAGATGAATAAAAAAATAGCTCCTGAGGATTACCGGGAAAAGATTGTTGTATCATCTGTTATTTCGGAGAAAAACAGATGGATGGAAGGCAATACGATAAAAGCTATCAGTAATAAGCTGAATTTGAACGAGGTTGATACCGTATTCAGAATCTTGATAGAAGAAAGACTTAGGGTAGGGGCGATATTCAGGTCAATGAGCGAAGAAAACCTTAGAAAATTCCTTTCAATGCCAGCATGCATGATAGGTTCTGACAGTTCCGCAAGATGTTTTGATGGAATAACAAAAAAGGGAAAGCCCCATCCAAGGGGATTCGGTACATTCCCGAGATTTTTGGGTAAATATACCAGGGAAGAAAAACTGATGGCTCTTTCTTATGCAATACATAAGACTTCAATGCTTCCTGCGATGACATTCGGGCTGAAGAAAAGGGGGCAGATAAAAGAAGGTATGTTTGCTGACATCGTGATTTTTGATCCGGAAAAGATTGCTGACTGTGCTACCTTTGAAAATCCATTTCAAAAGCCTGAGGGAATATATTATGTCCTGGTTAATGGAGTCCCTGCGGTCCGGGAAGGTAAATTTACCGGCAGCCTTGCTGGCAGAATATTGAAATCTCATCATAAAATTTGAAGAAACCGGCAAAATCATGTTAAATTTCAAAATGATTAAAACAGTATATATTTATACATATGGCTGTCAGATGAATGTGCATGATTCGGAGAAGATGCTCGGGATTCTTTCTGAAAACGGTTATAGAACTGCTGAAAAACCTGAAGAGGCTGATCTCATAATATTCAATACATGTGCGATAAGGGAAAAGGCAGAGCAAAAGTTTTTCAGCCAGCTCGGGAGAACCAAATTACTCAAGAAAAAAAGACAGGATCTGAAAATTGCCGTTGCCGGATGTGTTGCTCAGGATGCAAAAGATAATATAATCAAAAAAGCACCTTTTGTTGATTTTGTTCTGGGTCCCCAGAATATTCATTTAATAAGTGATCTGGTTTCCGAAAAAAATACAAGGACGTCTTTTGAGGAGAATCCTGATATCGCTTATAAGGAATATATAACAAAGAGAGATAGCAGTATAAAGGCATGGGTTTCTATTATGTATGGATGCAATAATTTCTGCAGTTATTGCATCGTACCATACACACGCGGCAGGGAAATCTCACGGCCAAGCAATAGGATTTTGTCGGAGATACGACAGCTTCATGAGAATGGATATAAGGAAGTTACACTTTTGGGACAGAATGTGAATTCTTACATGAGTGATATAGATTTCACCGGATTATTGAGAAAGATAGATTTAATAAATATTAACAGAGTCCGTTTCGTAACCTCTCATCCCAGGGATCTTTCTGACGATCTTATAAGGGCAATTTCAGAACTGAAGAGTGTATGCGAACATTTACATCTACCTATCCAATCAGGCTCTGACAGGATTTTAGACCTGATGAACAGAGGATATAGTTACAGTGAATATATCGAAAAAATAAACATGTTAAGAGAATTAATGCCCGGTATAGCAATCACTTCTGACATTATCACAGGATTTCCGGGTGAGACTGACGAAGATTACATGCTAACAGTAAAAGCCCTTGAAGAGATTGAATTTGACGGTATATTTGCCTTTAAATTTTCACCCAGAAAAGGAACAAAGGCCTTTGGAATGTCAAAACATTTACCGGATAATGTTAAAACAGAACGACTCAATCACATATTGAAAATACAGGAAGATATTACATATAAAAAGAATAAGATGATTGAGCGAACCATACAGGAAATACTTGTCGAAGGACATTCAGAGACTGACAAAAATATGCTTGTTGGAAGGACAAGAACCAACAAGATTGTGACTATACCTGATTTACAAGAAAATGTTGGCTCTTTTGTAAAAGCTAAGATACAAACGGCTCGCCGTCATTCCCTTTATGGAATAAATATTCATTCAGGGCGTATTTTAAATTAAACCCATGAAAGTTGCACTGTTGACTTTAGGCTGCAGGGTGAATCAATCTGAAAGCTCAGTCCTTGAAGCAACACTTAAAGATAGCGGAATAAATATCGTTGAATTAAAGGATAATCCTGATTATTGCATCATAAATACCTGCACTGTAACATCAAAAAGTGACTATAATTCCAGGCAACTTATAAGAAGGGCTGTTAGTACAGGGGCAAAGGTAATAGTTACAGGCTGTTATGCACAGTTAAAACCAGATGAGGTGAAAAGTATACCCGGAATTTCAGAAATAATTGATACTGATCATAAATACGAAATTATTAATAAAATTACAGACGAAAACAGAGAACTTTCCTTCGGATACTATAGCCGCTCCAGGCCATACCTGAAAGTCCAGGATGGATGCAATTTCAATTGTTCATATTGCTCGGTACCTCTTGCAAGAGGCAGGTCAAGAAGTGTTGACTCTGAAGAGATAATAAGAAGGGCACAGATAATAGAATCAAGCGGATATAATGAGATTGTAATGACCGGGATACACCTCGGATCTTATGGCTTTGACCTTGATGGAAAGACAAATCTTAATAATCTTATTAGAGGAGTACTTAAGGAGACAAGGATAATAAGAATCAGATTAAGCTCTCTTGAAATAAACGAGGTAAATGATGAATTAATTGAATTGTTTCAGGAAACAAGGATTTGCAAGCACCTTCATTTACCTTTACAGAGCGGTAGCAATCACATACTTAAGCTTATGAGGAGAAATTATTCTGCTGAAAAATACAAGAAACAGATAGACAATATAACGAGAAAAATAGATAACATATCAATAGGTGCTGATGTTATAGTGGGATTTCCAGGCGAGGATGAAAAAGAATTTTCAGAAACTTTAGAATTAATAGAGAGCATTCCACTTTCATATCTTCATGTATTCCCTTTCTCAAAAAGACCGGGTACTGAGGCATATATGATGAAGGAAAAACCGCCCAGGAGAGTTGTTAAGGAAAGGGTTGATAGAATAATAGAAATAAATAAA
>JAKAKQ010000003.1 GCA_021813425.1 Nitrospirota bacterium | reverse complement strand
TCCGATCTCGTGAAATAACCAGATGCTCAAACGGTCTTTCATTCGCCTGTCGCCTGGCATCTCCGCGAAATCGGATAGGTCCGCATTGCATTATGATGATCGGGTGGTGGCCGTCTTTTCTGATAGGCGTGGCCGTAAGCCCTAAAACATATTTGGCTTTCATCTGTCTCAACACCTGCTCGAAGCTGAAAGCAGACCCATGGTGACATTCGTCAACTATTACCTGCCCATACTCGGCCACGAGGTCCTTGACCACGCCCCTACGGTTCAGACTTTGAATCATGCCTACATCGATAAAGCCTGTTTTCTTATCACGGCCGCCGCCTATTCTGCCGATGGAATCAGTCTTCAAAAAATCCTTCAGCCGTTCATGCCACTGGTCCATAAGAAGTCTCCTATGGACAAGAACAAGTGTGTTTATTTTTCTTGCTGCAATAATATAAGCTGCCAGAACGGTCTTGCCGAAAGCAGTCGGCGCGCTCAATACCCCGATGTCGTGCTTCAGGATGTCAGAGACGGCCTCCTTCTGGATAGGGCGAAGCTCGCCTTCAAAACCCACATCTATCTGTATCCCCGCAAACCGCTCATCCTTGATTTCCGCCTTGATGCTGTGAGCGCTCAGAAGCTCAATAGCTTCATCTAAAGAGCCGCGAGGAAGCCCTATATGTCTGCCGAAGTCCTCGGCGCATGAAATTATCCTCGGCTTGCCGTAAGTCGATATCCGCATGGCCTGAGCTCTATAAAACTCAGGGTTCTGGAATGCGGCCAGACGGATCAATTTGTTGATCATACTTGCAGGCAAATTCTTTTTTTCGATGTAGACCATGTTTCCAACAACAACGCCGACTTTTTCAGGGAACGGCCCTTCAAGAATTATTTCAGCCTTTCTCCCCGACGGCGGCAATGTCCACGGGTCCTCATCTCCCTCTTCGGTCAGACTCATTCTCACCCCAAGGATCTTCCCTTTTCGTTGCGCATCGAAAACAATTTCTTCAACTTCTTTCTTTCGCATCTTACCCAGGCTTGAAAGGAATGCCCATTGATCAGAATAAGGCTTGAAGTCCCTATCAAGAAAAAGTGAGTTTCCCTTTTCTCTTGGCGCTTTTTGAAGAGGAAGGGCTATAAGGCTTCCGAACCCGCCTTTCGGCATGGTGTCCTGACTCGGGAATAGCCTGTCATATGAGGAAAGCCCCAATTGGGGATGCCTTTCCATCGTATAGGTAAGGAGGGTTGAGCCAAATTTGCGGGCGAGGGTTGCCTGATGCGGGGAATCGAAGAATATCCAGACATGTCCTCCGTTGCCCGAACGGGAGCGTTCAAGCGCAGCGGAAATGCTCAAACTATTGCAGGTATCAAGAAACGCCGCGGCATCTTCTTGCCATGTGGCTTTGTCGAAATCAACCGCCAAAAACCAACAGGTCTCATCGGTGAGCAGTGTGTAGACCCCGATAGTCAGATTTCCGATCAGGTGGTTATGGATTACATCATTTGTTACGGGGAGAAGCTCCCTGTTTTTGCATTCCGAGCATTTTATCCTCGGTTTAGCACAGAAAGGCCTCTTCCATTCGTTTGCGCAGGCAGGAGAGAAACCGGAGTCGCCGGATTTGGCTGATTCCCATCGCGACGGATAGACATCTTCCCGCCCCCTGAAGAGACTACGAAAGAGTGCGATCTTATCTTCTGCTGATAAGCCTGCCGCAGGCGCAGTTTTTGGCTTTTTTTCAGGAATGCCAAGAAGAGCTTTGAGCCTCTTGTTTTCCTCCTTAAGACGTGTGCATTCCTCAAGCGCCGCCTTCAGTTGTCTTGAGAGCTCTTCAAGGTCGGGTTTCAATATCTACCTTATCTCTTTGCGTAAGCCTTTCTCCTTACTGTTTTAACAGCGTTATCAATGTCTTTCATGGTAAGCCTGGTTTTCTTGAATGCTTCTGCTGCGACTTTGAAGGCAGCATCAAGCCTGTCTTCAGGCGACAGGACAGAAAGGATATAGTCATCAGGGTTGATCTTTTTAGCAGCACTGACAGCCATACAAATACCTCCTTCCAAGTCGATGCTGTATTCTATCTTAAATCGCAGATTTCTGAACAGAGACCAGTTACAGAGACCAGTTACGGAATGTCTTCAAAAAATAATCGACTGAAAGGCTGTAGATCAGCTATAATTTTATTGAAAAGGAGGTGGATAGTTGTGAAAAAAGAATTTACTGTGATTATCGAACAGGATGAACAGGGCTTTTTTATCGCAGAAGTTCCTGAACTCATTGGATGCCATACACAGGCAAAGTCTCTGGATGCACTCCTGGAGCGGACAAAAGAGGCAATTCAACTCTGTCTCGACGTTTATGGGAGGAAATCTCCGAAGACCCATCTTGTCGGCGTTCAGAAAGTTGCGGTATGACCCAATTCCCGTCCTTTACCGGAAAGCAGTTAATCGCTTTGTTGAAAAAGAAAGGCTTTCTATCCATCAGACAAAAAGGCAGCCATGTGTTTATGCAGCATCCGGACGGCAGGGCGACAGTAGTACCGGTCCATTCTGGTGAAACGATCGGACCTGGCCTGCTTTCAAAGGTCCTGAAGGATGCAGAAATGACCAAAGACGATTTAATAAAGAGCCGATAAAGACCGACCCGCCCGCCACTCCGCAGCCACGAGGTTTATCATAGCCCCCTCGCTCAGGCACTGCGCTTGCGGCACTTCTCTTGTTCAGTCAGTCGTCAGCTTCGCACTCCCTCCCGCTCTCTTCGCTCCGTCTGCAATCTCGCGCCTTCGCTCCTCCAAGCTTGTCCAGCGCCTTGCAGGGAATGAAAGCTTTAGCAATGCTCGGCCAAGCTGCCCGGAATGCCGGATTGTTATCTTTAAGAATCAAGAGTTATAATGTCAAAACTTTACGGTTTCTTTTGAGAGGCAAATCCATCGATCTCCAATCGATACGCACATAGGAAGGTATGAGTGGAATATTTAATCACAATGCCTGCACATAATGAAGAAGCAACCATTGAAACAGTCATTTCACAGTTCATGGCTGAAGCCGACGGGTTAGGTTTGTCTTTCAAAGTTCAGGTTATCGATGATCATTCAACTGACAATACCCGACACCTTGTAGAACAAATGGGCATCCCTGTCTATCATGTCAGACATGAGACCGGGTTGGCATCAGCATTTAGAACTGAAATAGAGGCGGCATTATCTTCTGAAGCTGATTATTTTATTCATGTTGACGCAGATGGGCAACACCGCGCAGAAGACCTAAGTCTCTTTCTGTCGAAAGTATCCGAAGGTTATGATTTGATTCTGGGTAATCGTCTTCATGTGCTGCCAGTAAATATGTCAGAACTTCGTTACGAGGGCAACATCTTGCTTTCAAAAATCATATCTTTGTTGGCAGGGCAAGTCATTTGTGATAGTCAAACAGGCTTTCGTATAATAAGTCGAAGGGTGGCTGAAACTTGTCAGATTAAGAGCAGCTATACATACACTCAAGAACAAATTGTTCGCGCCAGCCATGCAGGTTTTCGCATAGCAGAGGTTCCTATTTTTATAGGGCCTCGGCTTGCCGGTCAAAGTCGCCTTATGCGAAGTCCATTTCATTATCTTGCGCGCGTCTTTGAGGATTTGGAGAGACTCGCGGCAGAACTGAAGCCTGAGCTTCTGGAACACTGCACAGGGGAACATTTATTGAGCTCTAAGGAAAAGGCATAGATGGACAATTTTGTTTATTTGGCAAATAGTGAGTCTTGGACAAAAGCAGCTTGGTTGCTCTTCATGCTTGCTGATCTGCCACGGCTATTATTCCGGTTCCTCCGTTTCGGCCTGCTCCGAAAGAAACCTTTTTCCACAGAACATAGGAAAGAAGAACATTCACCAGGTCGGATTATCGGCCAAGTCGCTCTGCAGAATATCGGCTATGTGGTCTCGCTGACAATCCTCTTCTACCTTTACAAAGATTGGCTTTTCTAT
>JAKAKQ010000280.1 GCA_021813425.1 Nitrospirota bacterium | reverse complement strand
TTTATAAAGTGTCAGGATTGCAAAATGCGATATATTTTAATACCATGATTATTGCAAAAAGGCTTAACCGTTTGATTATTCTCAATTATATCGATATCTTACGGGATTGCAAAATGCAATCAAAGCGGAATCCGATAATTTTTCAGTTTCCTCCAGAGAGTGGTTGTATCTAAACCAAGGAGTCCTGCTGCCTTCTTTTTATTGCCCCCAACAAGGTTTAATACCTTCAAAATATGTTCCTTTTCTATCCTCTCAAGTGCCCAGTCTTTTTTTGGATCAGTATAATGCGCAGCGATTTCGGTTGGAAGGTCTTCCTTCCCTATTTCATCTTTTTCAGCAACGACCACAGCCCTTTCTATGGTATTTTCAAGTTCTCTTATATTTCCAGGCCACGAATAGTTTATAAGTATATCCATGGCATCTCCTGAAATCCTTCTTATATTTTTCCCGATCTTTTTACTGGATTTACTCATGAAATATCTGACAAGCAAAAGTATGTCCTCTGCTCTTTCTCTGAGCGGTGGAAGTTCTATTCTTATTACATTCAGCCTGTAATATAAATCTTCCCTGAATTGCTTCGATTTTATAGCATATTCAAGATCCTGATTGGTTGCGGCAATGATCCTGACATCTACAGTCACAGGCTGCGTGCTTCCGACCTTGAAAAATGTCCTGTCCTGAAGAACCCTTAAGAGCTTTACCTGCAGATTTTTACTCATTGCCTCTACTTCATCAAGAAAGATGGTGCCGCCGTCTGCTGCTTCAAAAAGGCCCTTTTTGTCAGTATTAGCACCCGTGAAGGCCCCCTTAATATATCCAAAAAGTTCTGACTCTAAAAGGCTCTCCGGTATCGCAGCGCAGTTAACAGCAATAAAAGGCTTCTCCTTCCTTACGCTGTTGAAGTGTATTGCCTTTGCTATCAGCTCCTTGCCGGTACCGCTTTCTCCGCATATCAGTATGCTTGACGGGACATCTGTTATCTTTCTTACGAGGCTCAGAACATTCATCATCTCCGGACTGTTAGTGATTATCCCTTCAAAATTGTAATATTTCATCTTCGCTTCTGCTTCTTTTCTCGTGTTTTCAAATATGCGCGCATTTTCTATCGCAAGACCAATCGGCTGAGTCGCAGCCCGAAGTATATCGAGAAGTTCCCTGTCCGGTGAGTACGGAGCATGGGTAATAACACATAAAACCCCGACCACCTTGGTCTTTGCTTTCAAAGGCAGTCCAGCGTAGAACTCCATCCCCTCTTTTTTAAGCACTCCCCTGGTAAACCCTGGATCGCTCGATGCCTTCTCAAGAATGATTATCTCTTTGTCGCACTGGGCAATATTACCGCACATGCATTCGCCAACTTTAACTTTATTCTCACTGAGGTCTCTTACTACTTCATCAGAGAGGTTTTTAAATGATACTGGTATCATCTCCAGTGTCTCATCATTGATTGTGTATATAACTCCTGCATCTACACCCATGAAGGCAATTATCATTTCGAGGACATCGTCAAGGATCGCTTTTAAGTCGAGGGATTTACCGACTGTAAGTGCTATATCATAAAGCATGGAAAGTTTTTTGTTCTGCTTTTCCAATAACTGAGGGGACGTGAGACTTTCATCCATGAATTTATTTTAACATCTTTTGGTACTCTTTTTGCTTTGAATACCCTTGACATGAAAAACGTTTTGAAGACCGGAGGAAGACATGGCTGAGATTAAAGCAGATATAATTGTAGACACGAAAGGCATGAGCTGTCCTATGCCGATCCTGAAAACAAAAAAGGCTATAGACGGGATGAGGGCTGGCCAGATACTTGAGGTAATCGCAACAGACCCGGCGTCGAAAGCTGACATCACAGTTTTCTTAAACAGAGTAGGACATGAACTTGTCGAGACAAAAGAACAAGACGGGGTATTTTTCTTTTTAATTAGAAAGAGATAAATATCTCGCCATCAGTAAAAACACCTCCACCCAGCCCTCCCCCACCCGCAGAGAGGGCAGGGCGGAGGCTGATTAAAATCATATTATTATTTCTGGAATTTGATAAAATTATTTTTGTGAGTTTTCAGCTACAGTGAATAGTGCCAGTTAGAAAACATTACTGACACTAAGCACTAACATTCTTGCAATTCAAAAAGGAGATAGTTATGAAAATCAGAGAGATATTAAAGAAAAGGGGAAAAGGCATCTCATTTGAATTTTTCCCGCCAAAATCAGCCGAAGGTAAAGAAGGGTTCATGAAAGTGGTTAATAAACTTAAGCAATATGACCCATTGTACGTATCTGTTACTTACGGTGCAGGTGGAACTACACAGGACAGGACCGGCAATACCCTCAAGTGGATAAAACAAGAGACCGACCTTACCGTCATGTCTCATTTAACATGTATCGGGGCTACCAAACCAGCTATGGACAATCTTCTCGATGATTATAAAGCAAACAGTATCGACAATATCCTGGCTCTGAGAGGTGACCCCCCAAAGAATGTCCCTGACTTTGACCCTGCGAAAGGCGAGTTTAAATATGCGAGGGAGCTTGTTGAATTCGTTAAGAAGTATAATTATTTTTCTATAGCTGTAGCAGTCTATCCCGAAGGTCATCAGGAATCACCGAGCATTGAGAAGGACATGGAATATACAAAGCAAAAAATAGATGCAGGTGCTGACTTTGGTATTACCCAGATGTTCTTTGACAACCGTTATTACTATGACTTCATGGACAGGGCTCAAAAGATTGGAATAACAATACCGATATTACCGGGCATCATGCCTATAACTGACTGCAAAAAAATAATGGAATTCGCAAGTTTCTGTAATGCAACTGTTCCAGGTGATATCCAGAAAAAGATGGAGCCTGTGCTTGATAAGCCTGATGAAATGAGAAAGATAGGGATTGAATATGCCATAAGGCAGTGCGAAGACCTTCTTAAAAACGGGGTTAAGTACCTTCATTTTTATACAATGAATAAATCAGAGACAGCAAGTGAGATAATTGATGCTTTACCTAAATGATGCACCCTGAATTTATGCATCTGTCCTGAACAGTGCGGACATTTCTTTGTTGCTAATCAATGAGGTAAAATTCCCCACCTTTTTGGGGCATTTTTCTACTGTCCCTTATTCCACAGAACCTTAATACCAGGTAAACACTGTATTAATCGCCTTTTTCCTAATGGCACTAAATTTGCTCACTACTAAACATTGTGGATGACCTTCTCTTGTGCAGTAATGATCCAATATTAATAAAGGGCCTTTACGGGGTTTTAAGAGATAACGGCTATAAGGTCGAGGTAGTCAACCACTCTGCACACGCAGTTAAAAAGACCTTTAAGAATAAATATAGTGTAATAATAATCGAATCGGAATCTATCGGGCTCTCTGCCGAGGAAGCTGCACAGATAATTAAGAGTTTCCATCCCGATGTACCAATAATAATTGCAGGGGATGCAAAATATTCTTCTAATGCCATGATAGTAAAAAGACCTATAGACTTTGAAGAGATTAAACAATTGATTGGCGATATCCAAAAGAGAAATTTTGAAAGGAGGGGTGTATGAAACCAAGGGAAGTGATTTTAAAGGCGTTCGAAGGTGGTAAAGCTGACAGAGTTCCTGTTACGCTCTTTGGAGCCGGCATGTGGAGCATCCACAGTTTCGGCACTACATTTAAAGACCTGTCTTTGGATGCACAAAAAATGACTGACATGCTTGTGCAAATGTCAGGCAAATTGCTATGCGATATTGTTTATGCAGGCTCAGGCTATAACAACTTTCATGCAGCAACACTCGGTGGAAAAATAAAATTCAGGGAGATCGGGGCTCCTGACCTTGAAGCACCCTTAATTTCATCAGAGGAAGACCTCCAGAAGCTGGACATATCAAAAATTGATGCGGATGAAGTTATAAATACAATCAAGAAGGCATTGAAGGCTACCAAGGTAAAGATAGGCGACGAATA
>JAKAKQ010000235.1 GCA_021813425.1 Nitrospirota bacterium | reverse complement strand
CATGTGCGATATTCTCAAGGCAGCCAAAGAAAAGGGTGCCGCAATTGATACAATTACGGCCGAGCAGTTAATGTCCACGAATCCGATAACTGCGGACCGTGACGCGTCGCTTGATGATCTCGCCAAAATGATGGTCGATAACAATTATTCCGTCATCCCCATAGTCAAAGGGAAAAAGCTTGTCGGGATAGTCAGCGCCCGCGAAATTGTCGATACTTATGTAGAGCCCCATCTCTATAGCACCTTTGAGGAATAGAGTGCCTGTCGCCCAATCTCGTTAATGATCCGGCCAAATTCCATTTATATGGTAAAATTTTTCTTCGCAAGAAAGCCGAAGCTTAATCCCGGTTGGCTGTCGAGCCGGTGTTCGGATCTTTCAATCTTGATCCCTTATGCCTTATGGGTTAAATGCCAGGCAGAATAGATTGTTGCTAATTCGTCAAGTAACATCCGAGCTTTATCTCTGTTAAGCAGTCCAAAGATCTCTAAGGAAAGTCCCTTTTGGTCGAGGACCATCTCAAAAGTCGGACGGGAGGGAGTGAAGAATAATTCCGCGATCTTCATCGCGGTGGCCATCCCTCTGTCTTTGGCACGCTCCCTCACCGAATCCGGTACATCAGCCACAGCATCGATTATTGTTTGTTGATTGTCATAAAGCGTCCTTATGCAATGTGTTGTTGTCGAATCAATAAGCAGTTTCGCCGCAGCCGTATTATTAGACTTAATGACGAAAAGCCTGTCAAATTCGGGGTCGCCGATTTCCAAGCCCCTCATGCCGAGTCTCTTTAGGAGCCGTGAAAAGACTCCCTCATTATAAATACGGATATGAATGTTGCCGTTGTTGGAACCATAGAGTATGAGGCGGGTGAAAAGATGCGGTATTTTTGCGCCTCCATTAAAAAATGAAATCTGCACGGGTATGTCTTTTTCATAGGTGTAAACCTTGGGCATGCCTTTCCAGAACCCGCCTCCTTCTAATCTGCCATTCAAACCTGAAGCCAGGTCTTCCGCGGCACCATCGATTTTCTTCTGCAATTTTCTGGTGAGAGCAAAATACTCAAGCATGTCAGTGAAAAGTTGTATGCCTTGGCCGCTCGATGGCATTGATAAGCATTTCTTTTTCCTTAAATTGTGAACTTGTCAAATACCACTGAGTGGTGCTATCGGCATTTTATTTTTTTTCCAGATTTGAAGGCCTTCTTTATAAATAACGATGTTTAAGTAACCGGCGGCAGCTGCTTTCTCCGCCCATTTTCGGCTTGCTTTGCTTTTTGTGTCGTTGCTGTAAACAATCAACAGTATTTCTTTATTATGAGGAATTAGATTTATCGATCTCTCGAAATCAGCCTCCGGGATGTTAATCGAACTAAAAATGTGGGCTTCGTCATATTCCTTTTTTGTTCTTGCATCGATAACCATGAACTGTTTCGCTCGCCCGGCTTCGATCTCGTAAGCGTTGTTTACAACCATCGAATGCAGTTTATCGGTATCAATCGTTTTGAAGTCGAGGCCTGCAAGTGAGCTCGTAACGGAAACACATACGAAGACGATTAAAATATAGAAATGTGCTGTTACTTTTCTCATTACCGTCATCATTTCCTTTCTGAGTATTGCATAACGACCATGCTCAGGCGCGCGGCGCAAAGACAAAGGCTTAAAACCAGACAGCGGCTCTTGCCGCGTCGCCAGGCGCAATATGTTCTGCTCAGATGTCCTCTAGTTTTGTTCCCATCCCTGACTTAATACTGCGGCGGGACCGCTCTATTCTTTTAAGAAATCGGGGATCATTTTCGAGCCGATAATCAAACCAGTCGTCTTCGTCTTCAAAGCCGATGAGAACGCCGGCCGGCTTACCGTGGCGAGTTATTATTACCTCTTCCTTTTCCGCAATTCGCAGAAATTTTGAGAGATCGTCCTTTACTTTAGATAGTGCCGCTTTTTTCATGGTCATTCTCCTGCTTCTTGCAGCCATTGTGCTGCCTTCGATTTCGGGATTATTGCCAGGATTTGAACTGTACTCTCTTCAATGTCATAAAATACTCTGATTTCATCAATTCGCAGTCTGTATTGAGGATGTCTCAATCCTCTAAGTTTCTTTATTCTGCTCTTGCTGACCTTTGTCGGTGTATGTCTTAAATGGCCCTCAATTAAGTCCTTCACCTTTGCCCTGTCATGGGCATCCAGGGATTTCAAATCCTGAACGGCTTCCGGTGCCAAAATAATCTGGTATTTCATTTAGGCTATATTATAGCTATTTTATTGGATGAGGATCAATTATGCAGTTAATTTATTAGAGCAAAACGATGGCCTTAACCAGCGCGGGCAACTGGGTTTGCCGAAAAACAAACCAGCATTAATCCGGGTCTGGGTTGAAGGCTGTGTTATGTCCGCTTTCGCTTTGCTTTTAGAGGAGGCCGGCTCACAAGTATTTTAAAAGCATTGGCGCTCGCAGTCATAATTTTTGCCATACTACTTTCCACATGTTTTTCTACTTCATTGTAGTCCCAAATGCTATCTTTTATTCTCCTCCTGTCATAAAGTACGCCTTTAATATAGCAGCCTTTATTAATATGTTCGCGAAAGTGTTTGTCTGGATATTGTTTTTGAAGTTCCTTTTCCCATCTTTGCATGTCCTTTTCCTGTATAACTGGGATGGTGTAACTCCAACCGTGATGCGCAGCAACACCATAAAGTTCTATCCGCGGCTCCATCCGATGTACTTTATAATTGCGATATTTTTCAACGCGTGCAAAATCGTCACCCTTAAGAGTTTGCAAAATCCTGAGGAAAGCAAGATGATTTCTGAGAACGATACCAAATTTTATGGGATATGTAAGGCGCTCTACTATTTGATAATAATCAAGGGTCTCATCTTTCTTCTCAGGATTAAACGGGCAATAATAGGCCCAAACCATCAGTGCAAGCTTATCGCGACAAGAGTCTATCCGTGTAATGCAGTTATCTGCAAAATAAGTGACATGGAAGTCAACATGTGCAGGCTGAGCGACTGGGCTGACGTGTTCCGTGTATAGCTTCGCATATGCTTTCATCCAACAATAGCTGAAGACTATCTCTCTGCAAAGCGAAGAAACGTTGAAAGCCCAGTGCACGGCATTGAATCTGGGGTCAAATGGCAAGGCACCCCTTCGGGCAGATTCGTGCAGCCGTTGAGATGATGTGACGAAAGCGCGCCACCGCTTGTCTGTCTTGAAGTGATTTTGTTCTTCAAGGTAGATTTCTTTAGCTTGATGGAGAGTGGGCTTACTTTTGATATGAGCCATATCTGATCTTATTCATGACATAACATTCCTTTTTATCTTTCTTCTACGTTTGCGGCATTATATTTTCAAAAAAGACCATCTGTCAATCAATTATTGCCGAAATTCGTCATTGTGGGGATTTTCAGCGGGGCATAATATCGTCCAGGACCATATTATACCGCTGCGGTATAATTGGAAATAATTTTATACGGGGAATCCTTATCTCGGAGATTTCAAGAAACAGATATCTGCGCACACCTTAGATTTCTCCCCTTTTTCGCGCAGGCCTGTCTGTCGCAAGGCAGACCCACCAAACTGCCGGCCGGCAGGCCCTCCAGACGGACGGAAGGCAGGCTGCCGCCGTTTGCATGCAGCGCGAAGCTGCAGCACCGGATGACAATCCCTGATTGCAGCACAACGCAAAATAAGGAAAAAAGAAGTTCGGATGGGTGTGAGTGTTGATCCCCGCGTCCCGATTCTTCGAGTCAATTTTATAGGAAAAAGTTTCATCCTGTAAAGGGGAAAAACAGTAAAAGGTTAAAAGGTAAATAGGTTAGAAGGGATAGGGAGCAAGGGTTAAGGGGTAAGGATTAATAGTTGACTGCCGCCTGATTCCATGATAGACATTAGATGAACCGGCTGACAGTGCTTTCTCTGAGCGGTGCCGATGCCGGTACGCGGGCCGAGCGGCCCTGCTATCTATACG
>JAKAKQ010000347.1 GCA_021813425.1 Nitrospirota bacterium | reverse complement strand
GTAAGTAGAAAGCGACCCGGCTTACGATTTCGGTCAACCTCTGCCTTGATTGCGAGAAAAAGTTCAGGCGCCCTCTGGACCTCGTCTATGACTATATTTCCGTCCAATCCGGCAATAAACTCTGCAGGATCATGTTTTGCGGCTGCCAGCACTCCGGCATCATCCAGAGTCAAATACCGGGCAGGATGAATGTCAGAGGCTATCTTTTTTACAAGGGTGCTCTTTCCTGATTGTCTGGCGCCATTAATCAGCACAACAGGGCTGTCTGAAAGAGCATCTTTAATCCGTGCAGTGATGTTCCGATAGATCATGCCATATTATTAACCATTTAATGGATGATTTTCAACCACAAAATAGCAGATGTAGTGCCAAGAAAGCTATTGGACTTTGTTTTATATTCATAAAGTCAGCACCTTCATTTTTGCATCAAGGATAACCGCCCTTTCCGGATATAGGGCGACCGGATTCAAATCTATTTCCTTGATAAGATTAGTTGCCATTATTTCCGACACAGCAACAAGTATCTCCAGAAGCGCTTCTTTATCAACCGGCGGGTTGCCCCTGTAACCCTCTAAAAGCCTGTAACCCTTGACCTGCTGGATCAGCCAGAGCGCGTCCTCTTTTTTTAACGGTGCAAGCCCGAATGAAATGTCCTTGAATAACTCGACAAATATACCTCCAAGACCGAACATCATAACCGGGCCGAACTGCTTATCGATTATCCCGCCGACTATGACCTCAAGTCCGGAAGGTGACATTTCCTCAACGAGCACACCTTCAGAGTTTTCGATCTGCATGAGTTCCGTGACGGCTCTGTTTAATTCGTCTTCATTCTTTAGACCGGTACGCACTCCATGGACATCACTCTTCGAAGTTATTTTTGTTGATGAGACCTTTGCAACAAGGGGATATCTCAGTCCGGCTATCGCTGGCGATCCGTCTCCTTTTTTAATAAATATACCTTCAGGGACTGATAAACCCATATCCCTCAGCAACCCTTTTGCTTCATGTTCAAGAAAGGATTTTCTGTCCCTGTTTTTTTCTATGAATTCTTTTATCATTTCACTGTATACCTTCACAATTCCCATTATATCACCTGCAAAATGAAATATCTTGCCGCCTGAGGTTTTTTCTTATAGAATTAAATTATAGAAAAAACCATTGCTGTTCAAAATAATAACAGAAGAAAGGCAGAATGCCTCATAAACACAATAAATCGACATGATAATTGAGACTGCATACCTCATTTTGATGTTTATTTCGCTCAAGAGCACTCTTGGACTTCTCCTTCTTTGGGTATTGGAATCTTTTTTTATAAGGAGTCGTTATTGTGTTTATTCCCCATCCCGCCCTTCTTCAGATGATTTAATTATATTCAGGACAGACATGAGAAAAAACCTTAAATGAAAGAGGGAGAAATGGGAAAGAGGTTATTTCCGGTTTTAATTATCATCCTGATATCAAGTGGTTGTGCGGCTCTACTGCCGAGCTCAAGACTTGCGATCCAGTCTCCATGGCATTCTTATGATGATGCAAAATTGTCTTTTGACAAAATAATGCCTCACAAGACTACGGCAAAAGAGCTCCGGGCTTTAGGCTTTGACCCTTTTTCAACGCCCAACATCAGGATTTTGACTTATCTGGATATCATGAACCGTTTTATGCCAAACCCGTCTATCAAAAAAGAAGACCTCGATGAAGGGATACAGGCATGTATAAATGCAAAGTCTAATTGCAAGGCTTATGAATTTGAGCCAAAAATCATCAGGAAAAAAAGACACGGGAATTTCTGGCTGGACCTCTTTAACTTTAAAAGGGAAACCGAAGAAACCGGATGGAAGTTTGAAGCGCTTATTGTTCTTATAGACGATGTTGTAGTGTACAAGCTTTCCGGCGGCAGTCCCATAATCGAAGAGAACAGGGAAACAAAAAATCCTTTAGGTCCGTTGCAGAACGTTGATGACCTGTTTACCGGGGCGGCAAAAGAGAGTCTATGAATTCTGAAAATTGATATGAAGGATTATGCAAGGGAATACGCTGAATTTTCACTCCGGGTACCTGATAAATTTTCTTTTCCGCTTGACGTCTTTGACAAATGGGGTAGCAGGCAGGCGCTTTTCTGGACCGATGGGAATGCCGAGATAAATCTTTCTTTCAGCGATTTAAAGACATCCTCTTCAAAAGCTGCGGGTTTCTTTAAAAAAACAGGTATTGAAAAAGGCGACAAAGTCCTTGTGATGCTCCCTAATATCCCCGAGTGGTGGGAGATCATGTTAGGGCTTATGAGGATTAACGCCATTCCGATTCCTGCCACAACCCTACTGACAGAAAAAGATATCGAATACAGGCTTTCAGCAACAGATATTAAGGCGATCATAACAACCGATGAGGATGTTTTAAAGGTAGAAAATGCTGTAGGGGCGTATGGCCATACGCCCCTACTTATATTTATCCAAACAATTGTAAACCCTTCTATCCCCCCTTTGACAAAAAATTCCTCCATTCCCCCTTTTGCAAAGGGGGGTGAGGGGGGATTTTCTGTAAAACAGAATGTCTGGATCGGTTATATGGAGGGAAAGGATACAGCAGATGCATTTGAAGGCGAAAGGGTCGCTTCAGATGACACTGCATTGATATACTTCACATCAGGCACAACAGGGCCGCCGAAAATGGTTCTTCATACACAGGCATCATATCCGCTTGCGCATTTGATAACTGGAAAGTACTGGCTTGATCTCAGGCCTGGTGATATTCACTGGAATATCTCTGATACAGGATGGGCAAAGGCAGCCTGGTCAAGCTTTTTCGGGCCGTGGCATATGGGAGCAACGATCTTCTCATTCTATAAAAAAGGGAAGTTCGATCCGTCGCTTATTCTTGAGATACTACATAAATATCCTATCACCACATTCTGCGGCCCCCCTACAGCATACAGGATGATGGTCAAGGATATACCGGATGCAAAAAGGTTTATTTTCCCGACCCTCCGTCATTTTGTGGCTGCCGGGGAACCGCTTAATAAAGAGATAATCGAGATATGGAAAGAACGCACAGGAGTATACATCTATGACGGCTACGGCCAGACAGAGACAGTGAATGTGCTGGCAAACTACAGATGCCTCGCTGTAAAGCCCGGCTCGATGGGTGTCCCGGCCCCTGGATTTATTGTGGATATTATAGACGGCAACGGGAATTCACTCCCGGCAAATACTGAAGGTGATATTGCAATAAAGGTAAAGCCCGATCGGCCTGTTGGCCTATTCAGGGAATATCTCGGCAACCCTGAGGCAACTGAAAAGACAATCACAGGTCGGTGGTATATAACAGGCGACCGGGCATACAAAGATGAAGACAGTTACTTCTGGTTTGTCGGAAGGGCTGACGATGTAATACTTACATCAGGCTACAGGATAGGGCCTTTTGAGATAGAGAGCGTCCTTATCGAACATCCTGCTGTTAAAGAGTCTGCGGTTGTCTCGAGTCCTGATGAGATAAGGGGCGAGGTGGTAAAGGCATTCATAGTCCTTACAAAAGGATACAGCCCGTCAAACGATTTGATAAAAGAGCTTCAGGAATTCGTCAAAAAGCATACTGCGCCTTACAAATATCCGCGCAAGGTAGAGTTTGTTGACGACCTTCCAAAGACCATAAGCGGGAAGATAAAGAGGAAGGAACTGAAGATAAAAGAATGGGGGAGATAAGATTACACAGCAGGAGACCGTTTTCAAAGCGGAAAGCAAACACCTTTTCTTTTTTGTATTAGCCCTTGTTATCATAAATTTTCCCAGATATGGACAGGACATAGTATTTGAGCGGTTTTATTTGGCCGATATTCAAACAGTCTGCATATTAATAAATAAAGAGGCAAAATACCTCGGAGCGCAGCGAGAATGAGCGAGGATACTATGTCCTGTCCGCTCATAAATAGTTTTGAATGATCTGGTTAGAACGTCCGCTATCTTCATATTATCTTCATTTTCCCTTGTTATTCTATTT
>JAKAKQ010000134.1 GCA_021813425.1 Nitrospirota bacterium | reverse complement strand
CCTTCCAAAGACCCGCTTAAAATCCGGACTACCCCATCTTTTTGTTCAAGAAGTGATCGGTATTCAATATGTTATAATTATTGAGTATTTTGGACAACTACTCTTAAGACGTTTTCAAGAGGTGATAGAGAGACAAGTCTTTGTAAATAAAAGATAAATACGATAACTACCCAGAATGAATTTTCAAGATGCAATCGACTTGCAAAAAGGATCTCAGCTACGATTGGACCGTGATTACCACAGGAGCAGGTCATGATAAAAAAGAAAATCCTTGTCCCTAACCGTGTCAGACGCATCAATGGTGGTTTCAGTTTTATCCCACATCGCTTTGTATCCGACGGTTTTCTTGTCTCTCTGAGTCAGGAGGAACTCCTTGTTTATCTGTTTCTTGCCCTGGTTTCAGATCGCCACGGCCTTTCTTTTTATTCCGATGATTCTATCTGCTCCTTGCTTCAAATCACAGTCAACCAATATATCGGTGCCAGAAACAATCTGATTGAAAAGGATCTAATAGCCTTTGACGGCACCATTTTTCAGGTGCTGGAGCTTCCGCCAAAACCCGGAAGTCCTCTGTCCTTAAGAAGTGATTCTCCTACTGTAGCGCCCATGAGCCGTTAATCCCTCAAGGAGGCAGGCCGTGGCCGATAATAGTCTCAAAATGCTGGTAGAAGGGATGCTGGATTATCTTAAGTGGATCAAGGCAGTAAGAGAACATAGAGGCCGTCCTTTAAATTTGGGGCACCGTAATATCCTGATAGACTTTCTCATTTTTGCGGTAAGAAATGACATCGCCTGGCAGGATATGTTTACCATGAAGACCCTTGAAGACTTTCAAGCATACAGCAGCTTCAAGAGATGCTATCCTGCAATAAAGGCGCTTTCCGAGTATCTTTTGAGCCAGGGAAAGATTGACAAGCCGATGCAGATTCCCAGGCCAGAAAGTCCACTACCGGATAGTTTTGAATCATATCTTGCTGATCGAAGAAGCCGATTCCATGAGGATCACGATGTTCGTCGGGTGTTGAGACTCTTCGATCAATATCTCACAAAGCACAATATATCTTTTTCCAGATTGACCATTGAGCACCTGGATACCTTTTTAAAAACCTTCAAGGTGTCCCAGACAAGCCGCAGACTTTACCGTTATCACCTGAGGGGATTTTTAAGACATCTTTATTATGAGCAGAAGTTACTTAAAAGGGATCTCGCGCCACTGCTTGTGGGTCCTGCTACCTTTGGCCACTCAAGGCCCCCCAAGTTTCTCCGGCCTAAACAGATTCAAGCGCTTTTTTCCGGCTTTAATCTGGAAAAGTCTTCAGACATCCGTACCTATGCAATGGTTCACCTCGCCTACGGCCTGGGGCTTAGGCCTATTGAGATAAGTAGGATCACCCTGGATAATATCAGTTTCGGCAAACAGGAAATAACCATAAAAGATAGAAAAGGCGCCAATCCTGTAACGCTTCCCCTGCCGGAGAAGACACTGAAAGCAGTCGCCCTTTACATCTCCAAGGCAAGACCTAAGAGCCTTTCCAGACATCTTTTTTTGCGCTGTCAGTTCCCTTATAAGCACACCAGTGTCTGTAGTGTGACTCAATACATCTCAAAGGCCATGAAAAAGGCGGGGCTCCCCGGGACATCCTACTGGCTCAGGCACACCTATGCCCAGAACCTATTGGAGGCAGGACGGTCCATCTATGAAGTGAAAGAAATGATGGGACATCAAAATATACAGTCCTCCCAGCGATATCTTCACATCAACTCCAAACTCATGAGAAAGGTACTCTTTGATGAAGAACTTTGAAAGCTTTTTAGCACCTCAACTCGATGCGTACCTGGATTATCGTCAGCATCAGGGCTACCGTACTGATATTACCAGACACCGCCTCCGTATCTTTGATCAATACCTCAAAAAGGCAAATGCAGACTGGGACTCGCTGAAGCCTTTCTTTTTTCTTGAAATGAGAGCCAATCTCAAGCAGGAATCCCGCAGTATCAACAGGATCATCTCATCGGTTCGGGTGTTTTTTCAGTTCTTATTGCGCAGAGAATATGTCACGGAAAATCCGCTTCAGGACATCCCAGCTCTCAAAGAAAACAGTATTATCCCTTATGTTTTTTCTCCCGAACAAATCGAACAGCTTCTCTTGTCCGCCAGTAATTGTATAAAAAAGAACAGACGTTACTTCTTATCCAGCCTTGGCAAATATACCGCCCTGGTGCTTCTGGCCCGGTGCGGGATGAGGATTACAGAACCGCTTGGTCTCATGAAACAGCATTATCGAAAGGATGATGGGACCATTTATATTGAAAAAACCAAGTTCAAAAAACAGCGCCTGATTCCTGTTCCCAAATCGGCCATGACCGATATGGAAAACTATCTTTCAGTGCGCAAAGCCCTGTTGCCGGATGATCACAATCCGTATCTTCTGGCTGCAGAAAACGGAAAGCCGTTCACGGATCAGCAAATTCGGTTCACTTTCCGTCGGGCACTTAAGATCTCAGGCCTTGATCAAACCAGAAAGGTCATTGGGAACTTGAATGTCAGACAGCCTACGCCCCATGCACTTCGTCATTCATTCGCAGTCAATACCTTAATCAAGATAAAAGAGCGGGGAGGTTCTGCTCAGCACGCCCTTCCCATCCTTGCCGCTTATATGGGCCACAGCGAATATAAACATACCAGTGTATATCTAAAGGTGGCCGATGCAATCAGTCGCAATCGTCTGGTTGATTTTGTCCTCTGGCAGAGAAGAAAAGAATGAAGCTTGCAGCCCGTGTTCATCAGTTCTTCAACCACTACCTGCCCAACATCAAAGGGCTGAGTCCTCATACCATAAAATCCTATCGGGACACTTTCAGGCTTTTCCTGCATTTTGCGGCGGATTATTACGGGATTAAAATCAACTCTCTCAGAATAGAGCAAATCTCATCAAAGTTGATTCTGGCATTCCTTGATAACCTGGAAGATGACCGGAAGAATATTGCAAAAACCCGCAACCAGCGTCTTGCAGCCATCAAGTCCTTTGCAAAAATGATCCGGTTCAACTATCCGGAGTTGCGGGAAACTGCCCAGACAATCATGAATATCCCGCAGAAGCGGACTCAGAAACCTCTGGTAGGATTCCTATATCAAGATGAAATCCTCAGAGTGTTCCAAGCCGTTGATGTGAGGAAAAGCGAAGGGTTCCGGGATTATGCCCTCCTTCACCTGCTTTATGACTCAGGGGCAAGGGCCAGTGAAATTTCAACCCTGAACCTTGATTACTTCAATGTTCAGCAGAAAACACTGGCCATCCTTGGAAAAGGAGACCGGTTCCGGCTCATCGAGCTTAAGCCCAAGACGGTACAACTCCTTAATCGCTATATCAATAAATACCGCATACCTCCGAAGATCCCATATAAAGACCGGATCTTCATCAACCAGCGGGGCGGCGAGCTGACACGACATGGGATCTATAGAATCTGTAAAAAATATCTTTACAAAACCCTTTCCCCCAAACGGCTAAAAACCATCAACCCTGTTCACAGCTTCCGCCATTCCCGAGCAGTTGACATGCTCTATTCCGGCTATTCCATAACGGATATCAAAAACCATTTAGGCCATGACAATATCCAGTCCACGACCGTCTATCTACATCTGGACCTGAATCGCAAACGGCATATCCAGAAACAATTTATCAGACATATGGAGTCGGTTTTATCCGATGATCCAAAGATAGATGAACTTCTTCACTGGGAGGACAAGGGGGATATTATTGCTTGGCTGGATAGTCTATAGTGTGGGGGAACAACCTCTGGCCGGCAGGGAGAAGTGTGCAAAAGGCATAATTATTATGTTGCAAGTTCATTTTGAGATCTTGGAAAATGTCAGACAACCCACTGATATTAAAGTAACTTTTTTCTTGCCAATATTGATTTGATTTTTATCAGTTCTTTCAGCACAATAGACCAACTCGCAACATAAGCCAAGAAGGTGTTAGTTTGAGCATAGAG
>JAKAKQ010000115.1 GCA_021813425.1 Nitrospirota bacterium | reverse complement strand
GAAGGCAAAAAAATAAGCAATGCAGTGGTGGTAGTTGCATGTCCTATAATCGGACTTCTCTATGCAGTATTATTTCCATTCATCGGGATAGCTGTGCTGGTAAAGCTCGTGGTACAAAAGACATTAGTCCCATCAACAATACCCGTCTATGCATCTTTTGGATGGAGGCCGAGCGAATCCTATTTAGCAGGCAAGAAGAAAAATAAATAGAATTGCAGGATTGATCCCTGTGAGGCTCCTGCATATTCAGGAGCCTTTTTTTATTATAATTATGCCTTGATTTATAATCTGGAGATTGTTCTTATTTTACTATTCCCAGGTATATTAATTAAAGTAGGGAAAAGACTTCTGAACTATGAATTGTCAGATGAGATTTATTGATTATTTAAGCATGCAGTCAAAAGTGTTTCTGGATCATACAATGCAGAAATTGTCTGAAACCGATCCGGTATCCCGGGAATGATATGTCAGTTGGTTTGTCATATATCGAGCACTTTCCTTATATAGGTCTGTTTGTACTGCTTATCCTTGGAGTTGTCGGATTCCCATTCCCTGAAGATACCACTCTAATGCTATGCGGCTTTTTAATTTCCCATGATATTGTAAAGACGGTTCCAGCCTTATTTGCAGTATATTGAGGGGGTTAGGGCAATGTGTCTCAAGTCGTAAAACTGAGGCTGAAGAGTTACTATCCTTGTGAAAATTACCTTGATTTTGAGCTGTATTTATAGAATAATCAAAATATACAAAAAAGTGCGGGTGCTTGTTTAAGGAGGGAGACATGACACTTCATGGAGATTCAGGTTTTAAGTTTTATTTAAGTAAACAAAAAACATAATTCAAAAAAACTTAACTGAAATCAAAGAGGGTAAATAAAGAGGGAGCGTTATGAACAAGAGTATTGAAAAATCGTTATTATTACCGGTTGTCTTTATTGCCGTTTTTATGATTGGTCTGTTTATACAGCCAATCGCACATGCAGCGACTATCACGGTTACAAACCTCAGTGACAGCGGGGCTGGTTCGCTAAGACAGGCGATTGCAAATGCTACCGCAGGTGACACGATTGATTTCAGTGTTACAGGAACCATAACGCTCACTTCAGGACAACTCATGATCGATAAAGACATGATTATCGATGGACCGGGGTCAGCTAACCTGACAGTCAGCGGCAATAATGCCTCAAGGGTGTTTAATATTGCTTTCTGAACCGCGGCGAGCATTTCCGGACTCACTGTCAGTAACGGCTATAGCGTTCCCTCCAGCGGTGGTATTTTTAATAGCGGCACTTTGACCGTGACGAACAGCATGGTTTCCGGCAACAGCACTGTCGTGTTCGGAGGCGGCATTTATAACTCCGACTTCGGCACGCTGACGGTGACGAACAGCACGATATCGGGCAATAGTGCAGATTTCAACAGCGACGGCAAGATTGATATATTGTGGCAGCATGAAGGCGGATATCTTGCGGTGTGGTACATGGACGGCGCGGCTGTTGCAGGGTATGAATATCTGAATCCCGACCATGTTGCTGACACGAACTGGAAGATGATCGGATATTTAACGGCGCGGCAGTTGCAGCATCAAGGGGGCTGACAATTCGTCAGCCCTTTTTTTATAAGTCCTGCGCAGAAAATACATCTTGAATTAAGCTATAAAAATGCTATACTGTGCACATTGGAGAGTTGCACCTCCCTTTACCAATGATCTCGTTAGTATTTAAAAATAACACTCATAGGAGGGAATCATGCCGCTTGACCAGGTTGTAATCGATCAGAACGGACCATTGCCTATTACGAAGGAGTTTGAGGGGAAAAGCACTGCGCAGGCCATGCTTTTTGTTTCAGGGACGACGTTTACGCCGAATCTTGCCTACTGCTTTTCCGGCGTTGAAGTCTTTTTGGATAATGTTTCAGTCGGGAAGGTCGAGTTGTACACCTCCCAGAGTGGATACAGGCATATGGCGCTGCCGGCAAGAATGCTGCCGGTTACTGTAGGACTCGGAAAACACGCCATTACTCTTAAACCCCTGGACATGAATACGCTTACCGACAAATATGATTATTTTCAGGTGGTGGTCTGTTATTAGGAAGCGGGATGCCGTATGAACGATTTAAGAGTTGACTTGGATCGGAAAGGGCTCAGGGATGCATGACAATGAAATGAGCATCGCGTCATGTGAACCGCTTCTGCAGCCGGTTGTGCTTGAGCCTTCGATACGGGAATATTATACGATTATGAGGGCGCATGAAGGTCTGCTTGCCGACAAAAAACGCATGGTCGCCTTCAGAGAAGCCATAAATGAGACTGTCCGGTCCGGCGATGTTGTAATGGATATTGGGGCAGGGACAGGCATTCTTTCACAATATGCGGTCGAGGCGGGGGCCTCAACGGTTTATGTCGTCGAGCAGAATGAAAGTATTTTGAATATAGCGCGCAATAAACTGGCTTCTTATGAAGCTTCCGCAAGGATTCTCCACCTGGCAAAACGCGGCCATGAAATAAAATGCGGCGAGCTTCCGGCTCAGCCTGATGTGATTATTTCGGAGATGATCGGCACGCTTGCCTTTAATGAAGGGCTTGTCGGATTGATGGAAGACGCGAAACGCTTTGCTCCCTCAGGCTGCAGGATGATCCCCTCCGGCGTCAGGCTTATGGCAGCGCCGTATTTCGCAGAGGCCCGGCGCCCTGAAAAGGTGACAATTTTTCGGGGTGAGCATGTCTACGCAGACGCTGCAGGGCAACCGCACTGTGTAATGCAGTGGACAGTCGACAAGCCTTTTGAATCAAGACAATCCGTGAGAGTTAAAGCCGAGAGGCCTTTTTCAAACGTTGTGCTGTGGGCCGAATCCAGGCTGTCGGACAGTATTACCCTCAGCACCCTGTCCTGCTCAGAGAATAACAGCTGGGGTATCCCCATATTGAAGCTTTCAAAACAGTGCAGGGAAGTGGAGATACGCTGTTGTTTATCGGAGGTATCTGCGGATGCAGACCGTCAGAAAGGGTGTTCTTATGCAATCAGCAAAAACGGGTTCAGCCTGTTTCAGATGCTGGATAACAAAGAGGCTGTGAGCATGGCTTTCACGTGCGTATGCGGGCCGCAGACATGCCCGGCTGGTCCTCAGAGATGAAAAATAAAACGGTTGATCCGGAGTCAATCAGTCTTCGTCCCATCACAGGGGAAGACACTGAATTTCTTTATTCGGTATACGCCTCCACCAGGCAGGAGGAGATGGCGCTTACAGGCTGGAGCAGGGAGCAGATCGAGGATTTCCTCAGGATGCAGTTTCAGCTTCAGCACAGACAATACCTTGCAAATTATGAAAATCCTTCCTTCGACATTATCCTGATCAACGATAATCCGGCAGGCAGGCTGTATGTGGACCGTAGGAAGGACGAGATGCGCGTCATCGACATAGCCCTGCTGCCCGAATTCAGGAGACAGGGCGCAGGTTCTTTCCTTATGCGGAGCCTTATGAAAGAAGCCGATGAGGGAAGCCTCGTTATGAGTCTGCATGTGGAGTTCAACAACCCCGCGCTTGAATATTACGAGAAGCTGGGGTTTCAAAAAAGAGATTTTACAGGGGTCTACTTTTTTATGGAAAGACAGCCGGGACTGCAAAACCGAAAAAGACGGGAGGTGAATTAATGGCAGATAATCTTGACAAAGCGAGTTTCGAGCCGCACTTAAACGAAAAGTTCAAAGTGCATCCGCAAGGCATGGCGCCGGTGGAAGTGCAACTCGTGGATATTACCGATAAGAGCAGCGATAGTGTCGAGAATTTTTCGCTTATGTTCCGGGGCCCCCTGGACCCTGTTTTCCGGCATAACACCCACAGGGTCAGGCATGCAAAGCTGGGAGAATTCGACCTCTTCCTGGGGCCTGTCACAACCGGGAAGACCGACGGGGTTTATTACCAGGCTGTCTTTAACCGTTTCAGGAAGAATAGATAGAAACCCCCGCGCCGAAATATCGCGGAGGGCAAATCAAGGAGGATGTATGGACCCTTTT
>JAKAKQ010000040.1 GCA_021813425.1 Nitrospirota bacterium | reverse complement strand
CCGCCATCGAGTGCTTCAACAGGTTCCCAGTCTCTTATCTCCCTCGGCAGTCCGGCCAGGTCGGATGTCTTTATATATGGTGGATTAGAGGTGATCAGGTCGAACTTGAGAGATTCTTCTAAAGGCTCAAATAAAGACCCCTTCAGAAAAACAACGTTCTTTATACTATTGAGATCAGCATTCTTTTTTGCGTATCTTACTGCGGTTGCAGAAATATCGGTCCCATAAATTTCTGCATCTGGGAATTTTTTCGCAATAGCGAGCGGGATACACCCGCTGCCTGTGCAGAGGTCAAGGATGGTCAGAGATGAATGATTAACCCCTCCCATCCCCCCCTTACTAAGGGGGGGATGGGGGTATAAGGGGGTGCTTCTAAGTTCTGAATTCAAGGGTTTGGCAAGAGATTTTTTCTGAGAACTGAGGGCTGAGGGCTGAGAGCCGAGAGTTTTTATCGCCTCCTGTGCGAGTATCTCTGTCTCAGGCCTCGGGATCAGAACCCCTATGCCGATTCTTATTTTAAGACCGAGAAAGTTTATATATCCAACTATATACTGGACAGGTTCACCCTTTGACCTGCGTTCAAGCAGCCTGTTGATTTTAGATGCTACACGATAACCGATTTCAGGGTTATCCCGGTAAGCAGTAAGCCTGTCTGTCCCAGCAGCATGAAACACGATCATCTCTGCATCTGTTAGTGGATCGTCAATTCCCTCTTTCTCGAGGTATTCGGCTGAGGGTTTTAAAATATTAAGGAGTTTCATTGAACATCGGGTTGACCTGATTGTCTATTAAAGTTCTTTCAGCTTTTCTGCATTAAAGTATGTTACAAGACTTTCGATGATCTCATCCATCTGGCCTTCCAGAACCTGTTCAAGTTTATGCAGTGTCAGCCCGTTACGGTGGTCTGACACCCGGTTCTGGGGATAATTATAAGTCCTTATCCTTTCGCTCCTGTCGCCGGTGCCTACCTGTGACTTCCTCTGCTGGGCCCTCTCTTTTTCCTGCCGTTCCATCTCTATCTCGTAAAGCCTGGAACGAAGGACCTTCATCGCCTTGTCCTTGTTTTTTATCTGTGAGCGCTCATCCTGGCACTGGACGGTCAGCCCCGTCGGCACATGTACTATCCTGACGGCAGAATACGTTGTGTTAACACCCTGACCGCCGGGCCCCGAGGCGCAGAAGGTGTCTATCCTCAAATCCTTCTCATCAACCTTAATGTCGACATCCTCGGCCTCCGGAAGGACTGCAACTGTTGCTGCAGAGGTATGTATCCTGCCGGATGCCTCTGTAGCAGGGACGCGCTGAACCCTGTGTACTCCGCTTTCATATTTAAGTTTGCTGTATACGCCTTTGCCCTCTATGGATGCGATCACTTCCTTGATACCGCCGAGGCCCGTTGAATTCATGTTGATTATCTCGACTTTCCACCTCTTTGACTCAGCATATTTTGAGTACATTCTGAAGAGGCTTGCAGCAAAAAGTGCGGCCTCTTCTCCTCCTGTTCCGGCCCTTATCTCCAGTATTACACTTTTCGTATCGCGCGGGTCTACCGGCAGGAGCATCAGCTTTAGTTCATCTTCGAGCAAAGGTCTCCTTTTTTTAAGATCGTCAAGCTCTGCCTCTGCAAGGTCCTTTATCTCAGGATCACCGCTGCCGAGAAGCTCTTCAGTGCTCTCAAGATCTGAAAGAAGTCTTTTATACTCTCTTATCTTTTCGACTATCGGCTGCAGCTCGGCATGCTCCCTGGAATACTTCTGGACATCCTGAGGCACTGAAAGGACTTTGGGATCACCCAGCAGGCTGTTCAGTTCCTCGTATTTATTCTCGATTACAAGGAGCTTATCAAGCATTTTCGTTCTCCAATTTCAATACTTCTATGAGGGCGTTGAGTGCAACTTCCATCTGTGCCTCATCAGGCTCTCTCGTTGTAAGGCGCTGCAGGAGCAGGCCGGGTTGAATCAGAAGGCGCATCAAAGGATTGTCCTTCCATCTAAAAGAAAGTTTGAGAAACTCAAAAGAGAACCCTGCTATCAGAGGGATGAATACTATTCTCGAAAGGAATTTATGCAGGAACGGCCAGTGCTGGGGAATAAATGAAAAGACCAGTATGCTCACCACCATAACTATCATCAGAAAGCTTGTCCCGCAGCGCGGATGCAGAGGACTGTAGTTTTTTACGTTATCGAGGGTCAGTTCCTTTCCTTCTTCATAGGCGTGTATCACCTTATGTTCTGCCCCGTGGTACATGAATATCCTGGCCATTTCTTTCCACATTCCAATAAGGATTACATAAAGCAAAAAGATAAAGACCCTGACTATACCGTCCACGAGATTAAACAGTAAAGAGCTTGTAGATATGTCCTGGAAGACAATACCGAGCAGTTTAGTTGCATATAACGGAAGGAGAATAAACAGGCATATGCCGAGCAGCATCGCGACGGATATAGTAACCGCAATCGAAAATCTCCCGAGACTCTCTTCTGTTTCTTCTTCATAAGCCTTGCTCGCGGAAAACTCGATCGCCTTTATACCGAGCGTCAAGGCCTGAAAAAGTGCGATCACTCCTCTTAGGACCGGTAATTTGAGAAACTGGGGCAGTTCGCGGAGTTTCTCTTTTTTCAGATGAATACCCCCCTTCTGGTCTCTTACCGCAACGGTCCAGTTCTTTGGCGACTTCATCATAACACCTTCTATGACCGCCTGACCGCCAATACTTTTCATCTTTTCTTTATTGGTTATAAGCATAATTTTTTTGCAATAAAAAACAGGAAACTTTATCAGGTTTCCTGTTTTTTGTTCCTTCCTTGTAAGTATCTACTTCTTTGCGTATTTCTTTTTGAACTTTTCGACCCTGCCTTCAGTGTCCATTATCTTCTGTTTACCTGTAAAAAACGGGTGACACCTGGAACATATGTCGAGATGTATTTTTGAAGCTGCAGACCTTGTGGTGAATGTTTCACCACAGGCACATACAACCTTTACTTCCTTGTATTCCGGATGAATTCCTGCTTTCAATTTCTTCCTCCTAAAGTTAGATTATATATTTTAATAAATCCCGGCATGTTTTGGCAATACCCAGGAAAAACATAAGGCTTGATTTCCGTTATATTATACCTGTATCCTTTTTGCATGAACAGTGAATCAGTCGATTTCCTTATTATAGGGAGCGGCGTTGCCGGTCTGAGAGCTGCGATCGAGCTTGCCCCATTCGGAGATGTTCTGGTTGTCACAAAGGAGAAACCCTCGGAGAGCAGCACTGAATATGCGCAGGGCGGCATTGCAGCGGTCATGAGCGATGAGGACAGGGTCGGCATTCATTTAGAGGATACCCTGAAGGCAGGGGATGGGCTTTGCAGGGAAGATGCTGTGAAAACGCTTGTGGAGGAAGGCCCCGAAAGGATAATGGAGCTGATATCATGGGGGGCTGAATTTGACAGGGAGGGACTGAAACTGGCGCTCACTATCGAGGCGGCACATTCCAGAAGACGTATCCTCCATGCACATGGCGATTCAACAGGAAAGGAACTCGAAAGGGTGCTGCTTAACAAGGTCCGCTCCCTTTCATCCATTAAAAAATACCCTTTTGCCTTTACCATGGACCTGATAATAAAAGACTCGGAATGTCACGGCGCATATGTTTTAAGAAACGGAGAAATTACAGCGCTGTTCTCAAAAGCGACAATACTTGCTACCGGAGGGGCCGGACAGATTTTTTCGAGAACGACTAACCCTTTGGTTGCCACGGGTGACGGGATGGCTATTGCGTTCAGGTCAGGGGCGGAACTTGAAGATATGGAATTTGTCCAGTTCCATCCCACAAGCCTTTACTATCCTGCTGCACCACAGTTCCTTTTGAGTGAGTCTATGAGAGGTGAAGGGGCTGTGCTTTTAAATATAAACAGACAGAGGTTTATGGAAAATTATCATCCCATGGCAGAACTCGCTCCAAGGGATGTAGTATCGAGGGCCATAATTTCTGAGATGGTGGATACTAAAAGCAACCATGTTTATCTTGAACTCAGGCACTTGGAAAAAGATTTTGTGAAGAACCGATTTCCCAGGATTTATGCCACATGCCTGCAGTATGACATCGATATTTCGGAAGATCTGATCCCTGTATCACCTGCTGCACATTATATGATGGGCGGTGTCAAAACTAATATCGACGGAGAAACGAATATCAGGGGTCTGTATGCAGCCGGCGAGGTCGCGTGTACAGGAGTGCACGGCGCCAACAGACTTGCCTCAAACAGTCTGCTCGAGGGCCTTGTTTTCGGGGCCAGGGCAGGACGGGCTGCCACAAGGACAAGCATAATCCCTGAAGGACAGACAGTTTATGATTCAGAGACCTCATCAATTAAGACGTTAGATGAGATAAAGAGGACTCTCAGGAAGCTGATGTGGGAGAGGGTAGGGATCATCAGGTGCGCTGAGTCTTTGGGAGAGGCAAAGGAAAAACTCCTTTTGTGGAAGGAGATTACCAGAAAAAACTATTTAACAAGGAGTGATCTCGAATTAAAGAATATGATCACTGTTGCCGGCATTATAGTTGAGTCCGCCCTTACAAGAAAGGGAAGTGTGGGAGCTCACTACAGGTCTGATTATAAGGAAAGAGGCGAAGGATGGCAGCAGCATATAAAATGGAACAAAAATAAATTCAGGTTCGAAGAGGAGAAATTCAAAGCGGTTTCCGGACATGAATGCTGAGTTTAAAGTCAGTACCTGTTTATCGTATCTATAAGTTTTCTCAACCTGCCGAAATCCTTACGGTTAAAATCCACAACAAGCCTGGGCAGTCCGGCTATTTCCGGTTCATCCTCTTCAGCGGGCAGTGCGCTGGAAAGGAATATGCTTCCCCCTGGTGTCAGGATGTCCGGGAAAGTTTTGTTGAGTTCTTTAACCGATTGAGGGCTGAGACTTGATGTGAGCCTTATTACTGTCTGTTTTTCCGTATGGCGGAGACTGTGATAGCGGTGATAGAATCGATTTACGCGCTCGATAGCAGCATCCACGGAATCGACACGTTCGAACAGGTTGAAATCAGAGGCGCTGATATAATTCCTTGCAAGAAGATCGTCCTCAAAAAAACGGTACCATTTTATCCAGTATTCTCCTCCGGGTTCATCTATGAGTATGAGAGGCAGGGGGTTCCTCTTGCCGGTCTGGACGAGTGTAAGGGTTTCCATCGCCTCATCGAGTGTTCCAAAGCCTCCTGGAAACAGCGCAACGGCATCAGTTTCTTTAATGAAAGCGACCTTCCGGTTGAAAAAATATTTATAGGTTATTAACCGGGGATTGCCTTCCAGGACAGGATTGGGTTTTTGCTCAAAGGGCAGGCGGATATTGACTCCGAAGGAATGAGCAGGACCGGCGCCCTCGTTGACAGCCTGCATGATGCCCGATCCTCCACCCGTAATAACCATATATCCTGCGTCTGCAAGTCCCCGGCCCAGAAGACATGCCATGCGGTATACAGGCTCATCAGGCTCTGTCCTTGCTGAACCGAAGACAGTAACTTTCTTAATATTACTGTAGGGACCAAAAACTTTGGAGGTGAACCTCATCTCCTTTAGCGTTGTGTTCATCAGCTTCAGGTCTGCCTTTTCCTCCTCTTCCTGTCCTGCCATCAGCGCGGCGATGATCATCTCACGTACAATTTCCGGATGATGCACATTCCCGGTGAGCTCTATTAGACTATCTATCGCTTCATCAGCCTGACCGTTAGTTCTGGTGAAATGCAGTCTCATGAACTAATCTGCCTGTAATAAGACGTAAAGATAAGCTGTCGGGTTAATATTCATGCCAGTTAGTGTACTGTCCATTGTCTCTTAATCTAACAACCGTCTCCTGGTTTGTCAAGGAAGGAGAGATATATGTTTATACTGCCGCTGATTTATATCTATTGCTAAAAAATCATATTTTATGTTAAAAAAGAAGACTAATTTTTTAAGGAGGATTTGAATTTGGCGGCAAAAGCACCAGTGAAGAAAAACCTCTCGGCTATAAAGAGGGCAAGACAGGCGGAGAAGAGGAATGAGCGTAATAAAATGATACGCACCAAGATCAAGAATATTATCAAGGCGGTTGAAAGCGCAGTTAAAGATAACAATAAAGGTATTGCAGAAGGCGAACTGCTTAAGGCTGTCAGGACAATAAGCAGTGCGACTTCAAAAGGAATAATCCATAAGAATAATGCTGCAAGAAAAATATCGGTATTGACTAAAAAGGTCAATACTCTGTCAAAGACCGGAACGGCTTAACCATCAGTCAAAACCGTACTGCGCTAATAGAAGTTTTTTGCAGTTCTATTGCTTGTAATTCGACTGCAAATCTGTTTAATCCCGGATTATCCGTGATTCCGGCTCATCCGGAATTTGTATGGAAGAGGACCTAGTACGTCCACTCTAATCCTTAAATCCTTTTCTATCGCTCAATGTCTTGACTTACCTTCCCCTGACTACACTATTTAATAACAATTTAACTTGAAAAAATATTTTAAATAGTCAATTGACTCAATTTAAGATATAATTCTTTTAGCAAATATAACTTTAACATTTCTGAAATTCAGCCGTATCCAGGGGCTGGTAAGGAGTGGAAATGCAGCATCGCAAACGTATCGGAGAACGTCTTATTGAAGCCGGCCTGATTACAGAAGAGCAACTACGGATCGCGCTTGAAGAACAAAAAAAGACAGGTGAACTTATAGGTGCGATCCTGTTCAGCCTCGGCTTTGTCAGTCAGAAGGACCTGTTTACACTCCTTTCAATGTCGAGAGGGGGGGAGCAGAGAAAAGAAGCTGTCGAGGAATTTGACCTGCCCAAGGATATGGAAGCAATCGTAAAGCAGAGCACAGCAGCCTTAAGAATAGCCGAACCAGAGCCTGGCAAGGCTGCTGACGTTTCTCTGGCGCCTGTTGTGAGGCTGATCGACAGGGTTATAGTAACGGGTATCAAAAAAGGGGCAACAGATATACATATAGGTCCTGATACGGGAGGGACGCGTGTCAGATACAGAATTGATGGACTGCTCCAGCACGGCATGTACCTCCCAAAAGATATTTTGCCTGCTATCGTCTCAAGAGTAAAGATAATGGGCAACATGAATATAGCCGAAAACAGGATACCGCAGGACGGGGGAACAATATTTGTGTGGGAAGATAAGAATCTTGACATAAGAATCTCGACCTTTCCTGTAATAGCCGGTGAAAACATCGTTATGAGAATGCTTGACAAATCCCAGCTTTTACTCGGGCTTGAGAACCTCGGGTTTCTAAGGGAAGATATAGAAATCCTTAATAACTCTTTAAGTATGCCCTACGGGATGATCCTGGTAACAGGACCCACAGGGTCAGGCAAGACCACAACGCTTTATTCCGCCCTGTCAATTATCAATAGTGTCTATAAAAACATATTTACGGTCGAGGACCCCATTGAATACCACCTCCCTCTTATAAGACAGTCACAGGTAAATGTAAAGGCAGGTCTCACTTTTGCCGCGGGTCTCAGATCTATTTTAAGACAGGACCCTGATGTGATACTTGTCGGCGAGATGAGGGATCTTGAGACGGCTGAACTTGCGATAAGGGCTTCACTGACAGGCCATCTTGTTTTCAGTACACTCCATACGAACAATGCAGCTTCCAGCCTGCCGAGGTTAATGGATATGGGAATTGAACCCTTCCTTATCGCATCGACCGTTGATACGATAGTATCCCAGAGACTTATCAGGTTGTTGTGCAGCAGTTGTAAAGAACCATACTCTCCAACGCCTGAACTGACAGAGAGGATAGGATGTGAAAGAACCGGGGACCTGGTATTTTTCAGGGCAAAGGGATGTCAGGAATGCAGTGATACAGGATATAGAGGCAGGACGGTTATATACGAGATCATGAAGATGAGCGAGTCCCTGAGAAAGCTTGTGCTTGTAAGAAGCGGCTCTGACGTGCTGGCTGACAATGCCCGGAAAATCGGCATGAAGAGTATGTATGATAACGGCCTGAAAAAAGTAATATCCGGGATCACTTCACTTGAAGAAGTGGCCAGCTCAACAAGGACGGTGTTCTGATGGCATTTTTCAGTTATAGGGCGATAGACGAAGGATCAAGAATAATAAAGGGCAGGATCGAAGTCTCTGACGAAAATGAACTTGAAGAGAGTCTGAATCTCAAGGGACTGACGCTGATCGATTTTTCAAAGATTATCTTCAGTTTCGGCATCAGGCCCAAACTGACAACCAAGGACCTTCTTAACTTCACCTATTTTCTGAATTTAATCCTGTCTTCGGGCGTTTCCATTATGAGCGGTCTGAGTGATATGGCAAGGCAGTCGATAAACCGGAGACTTTCTCTGACAGCATCCCTTCTTCATTCCAGGCTTGAATCAGGCAGATCCATTTCAGAGTCGATGTCAGAGTATCCTAAATTATTTCCATCTTTTTACACGAGCATGGTGAGGGCAGGAGAGGCTTCAGGCAATCTGGAACAGGTGCTCAATGATATAATGGCCCATCTTGAATGGCAGATAAAATTGAAGAAGGATGTTAGGGCTGCACTCGCTTATCCGGTAATTGTATTAACAGCCATTGTTTCTCTGATAACGATATTATTTGTCTTTGTAATGCCGAAGTTCATGAAAATACTTGCAGATCTGAAGGTAGACCTTCCGCTTCCTACAAAAATACTTGTTTATACTGTCGGGTTTGCGAAGGGCTACTGGCCTTTCATTGTTTTACTGGTCATATTGATCCCGCTTGGTATCAGGTTCGCATATAGTATTGAATCGGGGAGGCGCATAATTGATATGCTTATACTTAAGATGCCCCTGACAGGCGAACTTGTAAGGAAGCTGAACCATTCCAGATACTTCAGGACCTTTGCTACTCTTTACCGGTCAGGCCTGAGCATGAATGAAACACTTAAGGTCTCTGCTGCTGTTGTGAAGAATACCATAATTTCAGATGCATTCGGCAGAGTCACCAATTCAGTGCTCGGCGGCGAACAGCTCAATAGGGCTTTAAAGGATGCAGGTGGTTTTGGACCATTACTTATAAGCATGGTCGAGATCGGTGAAAAGACAGGAACACTTGATAACACTATCATGAGGATAAGTGATATGTACGACAGGGAAGTCCCTGAAACGCTTAAAAGGATTTTTACGATTGTCGAGCCGATAATCATAGTCCTTCTCGGCGGACTTGTACTGCTGACTCTGGCATCGTTTTTCCTGTCTTTGTATAAAATCGTGGGTGGTATTCACAGATGAATTGTAATAA
Source organism: Nitrospirota bacterium (assembly GCA_021813425.1). Lineage (GTDB taxonomy): Bacteria > Nitrospirota > Thermodesulfovibrionia > Thermodesulfovibrionales > UBA6898 > JAKAKQ01. The sequence continues at coordinate 11,691 of JAKAKQ010000040.1, read as the reverse complement.
GAGGCTCTTGCAAAAGTCTTTATTCGTCATTCCCGAGGTCTTTATCGGGAATCCAGTATTCTTTAAAACCAAAGACTTCTGGATACCCGCCTTCGCGGGTATGACGGCAAAAGCGATTTCCTCGATACTTTTGCAAAAGGCTCATAAATATGAATATTAGAAACGATCTGAAGTCCGGAAAAGGGTTTACGCTGATAGAACTTATCGTTGTTATTGCCATTGTCTTTATTATTACCGGGGCAATGATACCCTTTGTGTACAGGGTATGGGAAAGCAGCGAGATCGATACTACAAAAGAGAGAATGAGTGATTTAAAAAAGGCCATGGCAGGTGATAAGAAATTGATCCAGAATGGGATCAGGTACCACTTTGGATATGCCGGAAGCAACGGACAACTGCCGGCATTAATTTCTGATCTTATCCCTACCTATATGCCGGCAGGATATGATCCTAATAAATATAATAAGGATGAATGGGGCAATGAATTTGTTTATACAACCTCACAGGATGCATCCGGCAGATATGTCTCTGCAACTCTGATTAGCAAAGGAGCAGACGGGATCCCTGGAACTGCTGATGATATCAATGACGCCAACCTTCAGATTTATGAAGCAGAGGTAACCCCGACAGATAGAATTCAGGGGAATATAAATATAACTCTGAATTTTAATGTCTTGAATCCACCCAAGGACCCTCCATATAATGCGACTCTTTCTGCCCGTGTTGTTGCAAGATATACTGTTCCAGGCGGGTCTAAAATGGACAATACCCATTGCTGCATCGATTTTGGTTCAGGGGATGTCGCTAATAGTGTGACGAAAACTTACTCTCCAGCTGTCAATTGCATCATGGGGGAAAAACTCCCTGTTGGAAAGGCATTATTCTGGTCCCAGTTCTTTCTTGGTGCCGGGTGCAGTGGTATTCCGAATGAATCCGGCCAAACAGCGGTCTTTGTAGTTGATGGATCAGAATCGGTATTTGTAAATTTACCGACAAACAGCTATACGATAACAGTACCATGAATAAAGTATATCTGCCACAAGAGGATAAGTTATGAATTCACTTAATATGGATTTCAGAGGCGGGTTTCTGAGGATATTGGTTGTAAGGGACGGTTCTGTCAGATATTCGAAGCTTGTGAAGGGCTTTTCAATTGCCGATATGAAATCCGCGTCCGAGAAGCTTTTATCAGAGATAAAAGAGGCAGGTGGGAAAAAGGGCAGGGTCAGCATAATTCTCCCTGCCGACATTATAAAGTTCAAAATCCTTCAGATACCTGCAATGGACATTGAGGATGCAAAAAAGCTTGTCAGAAGGGAAATTTCAAAAGAATTAAAGGGACAGAAAACTGTCTTCGGGATCAAGAGGCTGGATAAAGAAAGGGTCGGGAAACAGGATATTATTGCAGAATACGCAATGACAGATGATGTTGTGAAGTATCTGAACCTGCTTAAGGCATGCAGGATCAGGCCTGATATCATTACAACCAGTCTTGAGGGTAACTACCACCTGTTTAACAGGTTACGGCCTCTGACAGACGGAAATGAAGCTGTTATCGAAATAGGCCTGAATTATATAGAGATCATTGTTTTTAACAACGGAAAGCTCATGGACTACAAAAAGACTTTGATGTCGCCTATCGATGATGCAAAATTCAAGAGTAAGGACATGACCCTTGAACAGATATATAAAATGAAAATCTATACAATAGTGGATACCCTATACAACTTTGTTATGGAATCAGAGACCGGATCTCCGAAGGAAAAACTCTCAAAACTATGGATAGGCGGTCTTGGCTCCCTGGCTGAAAATATTACCGGTTATATATCAGACGGACTGGGGATCAGTTCTGATCTGTTAAAACCTTTTGGGACAGCGGCCGAAGGCAGCAGCGCGTTCAGCGCTATTGCAGGGGTATCTTCAATATTAAAGACAGAACAGGTCATTAATCTCTTTCCCGAGGAAATGCTGGATGAAAGGACAAGGCTGTTGAGGCGTGCATTGCTGGCAGCGTCCCTCTCGTTTTATGTGATTTTGCTGGCAGGATCATATTTCATCCTTGACCGTACGGAAGATGAACTGAAGCTGACGTATGATAGACTTAAGTCTGATCAGGCAACACAGGCCGTCAGGCATAAGACAGAAGAAGTATATTCTATCGGATCGGATACATATGCGAAGATAATTTCAGGCAGCCCGGGTCTTTACGGCATATTCAGAGATATCGCAAACCTGACCCCTCCGGGTATTACCCTGAAGAGTATACAGATCGAAAAGGCGCAGGATGCAATAAATATCAAGATAGATGCGACAATAAAATACAGTGACGAAAACATCAAAAATACTGTATTGAGCAGATACCTGACATCACTTGAGAGTTCCGGTAAAATGAGAAGCATTAAGCCGCCGGAAATAACAATATTGCAGACTGATATCAAAAAGAAAGAGATATCTGTAAAGACGGCATATGAGGTCCTGAGATGAAAAGACAGAAGATAACATTTATTCTTTTATTGACTGCAGTAGTCGTTTCAGGCGCATTATTCTCCTTTTATGCAAAATCCAGGATTGCTTCTATAAACAGCCTGAGGTCCTCTATTAAAAGCTTCGATAGAGTCAGGGATGTTTCCGATATAAAAGATACCGGAGAGATAAGGAACCTGAAGGAATTATTTCCTGAAAAGGCAGATATTGCCGGCTTTATAGAAAATATCTATCCGGTTTCGAAAAAATATTTTGTTAAAAACCTGACCTTTGAACAGAAAGGCAGGGAATTTATCGAACTGAACTCAGGCAAGGTTTTGAAGGCTCTTCCGGCTGCCGGGCAAAAGACTAAGCTCATATATTCTTATCCTGTCAAGGTTAATTTTTATTCTGCTTACAGGAATATGGCAGAGTTCGTAAGGGTGATACAGAATCAGGAAAGGCTGGTCACAATTGATAGTCTTAAAGTAAAACGTGATAAAGAGACCCTTGCAGTAGAGATGGCCGTACATATTTATTCTACGGAGGAAAAATAATGCTGGGGAATAAATATGTTGCTGCTGTTATAGGCGTTCTGCTTTTAATGGTTATTGCGTATAATTTCAAATTTTTCATATCAAAAAAGGCACAGCCTCAAACTGCTCCGGCAAAATTATCAGAACCTCTAAAGCATGCTGAACCTGTGGCTGGCGGACATAAGTCCGGCAAAAAACCCGAACGCATGCTTGAAAAAGAAGACAAGACCGGGTGGAAACGGGACCCTTTTGATCTGAAAGATGATAGCAAGATAGCGAAGGAGATAACCAAAGATGATATCAGCGGGATTCATCTGATGGGCATTATAAAAAGAGATGGAAGGAGCTATGCGCTTATAAACGGCAAGGTTTACAGTGTTAATGACAGGATCGGAGATTTGTTAGTAAGAGAGATAAGGAAACACAGTGTTGTTTTGTCGGTCAACGGGAAGGAACATGAAATATCTTTTGAGGATTATACAGTTGTGAAGGAGAAAACAAAATGAACAAGATTTATTTAATCATGATTGCAATAATCTTTGTTGTCTGCGGGTGTGTTACTCCGCGAATGACCGAAGTTTCTGAAACAATAGTGCTTAAGGAGCCGCCTCAGATCCAGGTACAGGCAGCAAGACCTGAGCAGCCTAAAATCGAGGAATTTCCAAAAGAAAAGGAAAAGGGGAGGTTTTCAATAAGTGTCAGGGATACAGACATAAGGGATGTTTTTCTCCTGCTGTCAAAAGACAGCGGTGTTAATATCATAGCCGACATGGAGGTCAAGGGGAAGATATCTATCGACTTTACTGAGCTCGACCTTAACAGCGCCCTTTATGCAATAACAAGGCAGCTTGGATATACCTTCAGGATGGACAGGGGATTTGTAAGGGTCAGCAAGCCTATGCTCGAAACAAGGTCGTTTAAAATAAATTATGTTACAGGCAAAAGGACTTCCACAAGCACAATGAATGCAGCTATTTCAGAGGGTGACAATACAGGAGGCGCAACCACGGGCAGATCCACAAACATAAATATTTCGACAACGCCGTCCACTTCTTACGGAACCCAGGCAACATCATCAACGGCGCAGGGTAATGTCAATATTACTACATCAGGCACCTCCGATTTCTGGAAGGAGATGAGAAGGGGGCTCGATGTAATAATATTCGGTGATGCAAAAGGCGGGTCAGACAGTGAAGGCGGCTACAGCCGGGGGGATGAAAAGACAGGCAGGAAACTCGTGATCAGCGAGCTGGCCGGGATAGTTCATGTTACCGATTATTCCGACAACATGGAGAGGATCGAGAACTTTCTGAACGATGTGGAGAAGGCTGTAAGAAAACAGGTCATGATACAGGCGCATGTTGTTGAAATATCGCTTAATGACGGGTACAAATTCGGTATAGACTGGGAATTGCTTACAGGATCCGGTACGGGGTCAAAAGGTGAACTCTTCTCTTTTTCACAGAATCTTGTTATAACTCCTGCTACAGGATTATTTCAGATTGATCTTTCGAATAAAAAAATAGACGCCTTGCTCGATGCGATGAAAGAGCAGGGGCAGGTAAATGTGCTGTCAAGTCCGAAGGTCTCCACAATGAATAACCAGAAGGCAGTGATAAAGCTGACAACAAAGGAAGTGTCCTGGGTGACTAACAGTTACCTTAATGCCGACGGCACACTAGTGCTCACTTATACAAGCCCACAGATAGACGAAGTTGGGCTGTTTCTTGATGTCACGCCTCAAATAGACGATGAAGGGATAATAACCATGCAGATACATCCGAGCGTATCTGAAAAGATAAAGGATTCAATATCTCCTGATGGGAAGAGCACGAAACCGATTATTGACGTAAGAGAAGTCGATACCATGATAAAGGTCAGAAACGGTCAGACAATAGTAATTGCAGGGCTTATAACCGACAAGATCAACGATAGTACAAAGAGAGTGCCGGTACTCGGAGATATACCTGTATTGGGGAATCTTTTCAAGCAGACTGTGCAGGAGAAGAGGAAATCGGAGCTTGTTATACTGATGACGCCTTTTGTTCTGACAGACAAGTCGATCGAGGACATCAGAAGAGAACATGAAGAGAGATTGAAAAGGGCAGGCAGGACATTTGAGGCAGCGCCTGCCTTAAGGCAGACTGAATAAAAACAGAAGAAGGCGATTCAAATTTATTTAGGACGATAATGTTTTTGCATAGAAAAAGACGGCTTTGAGCCGTCTTTTTCTATGCAGGCGAGAAACTGATTCTTATTTCTTTGTCTTCTTTGTCGGTTTTGCTGCGGTTTTCTTTGTTGTACCGCAGGGACCTTTTGATTTGCAGGCCATAATAAACCTCCTTCTGTTAAGTTCTGATTTGAAAATATCACAACATCTTATCGTTGTCAATAAATCGTGCCCTTGAGAATCATTGTCTGCATGGCTATAATTAGATTAAATGCAGTTTGAGAATATATAAGGAGTAATACATGAATATATGTACCTTGTGCAGAAAAGAAGTGGAGATAAACAAGTATTTTTCACGCAAGTCAGCTTGTCCGAAATGCGGAGGCGACCTGCATATATGCCTCAACTGCAGGTTTTATTCAGAGTCGGCCCATAATAAATGCATAGAGACGAAAGCAGAGTTCCAAAGGGTGAGAGACAGGGCAAATTTCTGTGATTACTTCGTATTTAAAGAAGTAACTTCTTCATCTTCGGATAATGAAAAGGAAACCGCAAAAAAGAAACTGGACGATTTATTCAGGAAATAAGAGTGCTTAAACTTTAGGTTTAAATCTTTCGGAGCTATGAAGCTTCCGGCTACGGAAATTTGAACTGTCGTCAGGGGGCGAAGGGGTAATGTGGTCACAATTGTTGACATAAACTAACTCAGACCGCTATAATTATCACAACAGGAGGAAACAATGAAAGTGGCGTCGGTAAGAGAATTCAGGGACAAGGCAACAACTTATTTCAAGGATGAAGAACCTGTTCTTGTTACAAGACATGGAAAGGTTACAGGTCTTTATCTGCCGATAGAGCATCCTGAAAGCTTCCCCCTCGAACTCAGAAAAGAATTGCTTGTCCGCTTTGGTGAGGCTATAAGCCGTTCACTGGCAAAAAAGGGGATATCAGAGGAAAAACTAATTGCAGGCTTCGACACCTTTAAAAAGACTCGCCGCAGACGCTAATGTAATTCTTTCTGCTGTTGCCGGTAAAGCAGCGCTAAGGGTATTTCTAAAGGAAGATATTGAAATTGTAACCACTCAATTTAATATTGACGAAGTCAGGCAATATCTCAGCGTTATAGCAGCGCAATATTCACTCAGAGACGAGCTTCTCGAGTCGCAATTAAAGCTTCTCCCTCTTAAAATATACCCCCGGCATTTTTATGAAGGCCTTTTTAAGGAGGCGTCAAAAAGGCTTGCAGGAAGGGATGAGGACGACATAGAGCTGCTTGCCCTTGCAATAAAACTTCATATCCCTGTATGGAGCAATGACGGCGATTTCAAAAACTCAGGGGTTGTGGTATACGCAACAGCGCGGCTCCTGAAGATTCTAAAAATATAGTTTTTAAAGCCTGCGCTCGCCAGTCTGCTTTAGGGAATCCTTATCCTGCCTCATTTCCTGTTTCAATTATGGTAAGATTGTTGAACGGTTGATAAAAGCAAAACGGGGATAAAACAATCATAAATCATAATGAGAAGCCAAAAGGAAACATCTCAAAGAGAGCTTTCACAACTGATATTATGGGTGAGTGGGATTTATAGCCATTATCTGCTTTAAAGAAAACCCTGCAAGAATTAGAGCGGCAACGCGAGGAGCTTTGGTCATGCACCAATGAGAAACTTTACCGGCAACTCAATTGTCCAGTTACTGATTCACTAAAAGAATATGCAGACGAAATTCTTACATTGGACAAACTTGTCGTTGAAGGTTTCAAAAAGCCATACTTAAAGAAAATTGCCACGTCAATGAATTGTTACGACAGAACACTTGGTACTATAAAATTGCTGAAAAAGATTCTTGAAATAAAGGGTATCGATGCTCATGATGTCAGTATGATTATTTCTCCATTGGATGAGCTTCATTTTCTGAGGACAAAGTTGGTTGGGCATAGCTCCGGAGTCGAGGCGGACAAAATTAGAAAAGATTTGATAGCAAAGCATGGCGACCTCAGAAAGCATTTTCGCTCTCTTATTGAAAATACCGATAAAAGCATAAATGAACTTAAGCTTATTCAGTTTTAAAGGAGAGATACAATGAAAAAAGGGAACAGGCTCATTATCTGAGCAGCAGAATAGATTGGCCAATATGAAACTCAATAGAATCGTTCTTTGGATGAAATCAAGTTGGAAGCGATCGTGATAAGAGTAACAGGGCATGCTTGATGCTTTACCTTTATCTCGATGAGAGCGGAGACCTGGGCATTGACTTCTTTGCAAAGAAGCTGTCGAGATATTTTTACGGTTACTGTAATGCTTGTGCAGGGCGTTGAAAATAGAAGGAAGATAGCCCAGAGGGGAAACGGAATATGTGCGCAAATTTAGCGGTGTCATGCTATAATTTCTCATAAATACAGGAGGTTATCAAAATGAACATATCTGTGAATCTTCCCGATATAAACATAGCGGAGCAAGACCTGAAGTTCTTGCTTGCCGTCAAACTTCTTGAGGAGGGGATAGTCTCGCTCGGCAAGGCTTCTGAGATAGCCGGGTATTCTGAAAAGGCATTCGTCGAGATATTGCTGCATAAAGGAATAGCTCCGATAAAGTATCAAAATCTCGATCTTGACACAGAATTGTCAAATGCCTGAAGGTGGTTGATCATATCAACCGTATTCTCTCCTCAACAGACGCAGCCCGCTTTGCCGTAGGTTATTTCTTTCTCTCCGGACTGACCCCGATTGCCGAAAGGCTATCAGGAGTTAAAGAGCTTTGCAGTGATGCCAATGCCAGCAATTAAAACTATCTTATTATCAGTACCAGCGCATACACGAGATAGAAGACGCCTCCGAAGAGCACTGCAAAAGGGGATATCCTCTTTATTACAAGTATCACGCATAAGACTGACAGCGCAGATACAATTGCAAGCACTGCAGAAAAAAGGGCCATGCCGGTTATTTTCCACTCGGTAAACAAGAGCCCGACAGAAACAGGGAATGTCGACTGAAACACCATCGCTCCTGTAATATTTCCCATCGCAAGCGTGTCCCTCCCTTTCCATGTCCATGTAACACTGTTGAATTTTTCAGGCAGTTCTGTTGCGACCGGGGCAAGGAGCAATGCAAAAAGGAGCGGGTCCATGCCGAATTTCAATGATATATGCTCCAGGCTTTTGACAAAGGTGTGTGCCCCGCCTATCATTACTGCAAGGGCGATTATTATCTGGATGAAAATAACAGGCAACGGCGGTGATACGGATGATATGGCAGGCTTTAATTTTTTTAATAATCTCCACAAATACATTTCCTCTGAATGCTCTATCCCTGCGCTAAGGCTTTTGAAAGTCATGTAAGTATAAACAACGTAGCCGGCTATAAGGGATAAAGAGATGGGAATTAGAGATGCTTTCCCAAAGAATAACGGCAGGATAATCGCAGGCGGATACATCAGAAGAAAAAAAGACAGATCTCTTTTAATGGAATGCACTTCAACCTTCAGTTCGAATTTTCTCTTTTTATTCAGTGCGGCGATGGTTGCAGTCAGTCCAACGAGGAAAAAGGCAAGGGTGGAAAGCATGAAAGGCGCACCGAGTATCGCTCCAACGCCGATGTCTTTTGCTGATATCCCGCCATACATGAAAATGGCTACAACAGGGAGAATGGTCTCTGGAAGTGCCGTCCCAACTGCTGCAAATATGCTGCCGACAACCGCCTGCGAAAAAGAAAAATGCCTGCCGAATTCCTCTATGCCGTTTGTAAAAAATTCAGCTGCGAGCAGGATCATGGCAAGACCCGATAAAAGAAATAGTATCTGGCTCGGCATTAGTGGACTATCAGGACAGGGCAGGGAGATGATTTAAGCACTGCTTCTGTTGTGCTGCCGATAAGGATGCCCTGCAGATAGGATAACCCCCTCGCACCCATGATGATAAGGTCATATTTCCTGCCTTCTGCAAAAGAGCATATCATTTCAGAGGGATTGCCCTGAAGTATTCCACCTTCCCTGTCTATGCCATATTCACTGCGTAATAATGAGAGGTTCGTTTTTGCCTCTGAAAGCATGGTTTCATCAAACTTTTTCCTGTCCTTTTCTTCAAGCTTTTGCCATATAAACCATTTCTCTTTGATAAGATGCGAGGGGATTACATGGATTAAGTGCAGGTCAGCTGAAAACAGAGACGCACATTCTTTAGCGTACGATATGGCTTTTTTGGAGCTGTCGGAAAAATCAACAGGACAGAGTATATTTTTTATGCTAACAGAGCCGATTGATGCATTCCCGGCTGATTCTCCTCTTACTACAAGCATAGGAATGTTCAGGGACCTGATAAGTCTTTCAGAACTGCTCGGCCTGATAATATGAGATTTGTATCCGATAACAAGCAGGTCAGGGGAGGTCTCGTTAATCACCTTGACAAAGGATTCGTGCAGGCGCCCAAGAACGATCCCGTATTCTGCCTTTACGCCCCTGTCAGTCAGCAAAGTCTTCCATCTTGCCATCTCGGATTCCTCCCGCTTTTTTTCTTCCTCGATATAAGCTGTCAGATAAGAAGGAGGGGTAAGCATGTAATCAATTACATACAGGAGTCTTACAGCAGCATGTGTTTTTGATGCAAAATACTCTGTGTATGAAACTATCTTCTCTGTATCAGGGCCGATATCAATACTGGAAATAATGCACTTGCATTTAATCATTTTTTCAGTTTTTTCCCGATCCTCTTTTCAATGGATTTTACCTTCTGCTCGAGTCTGTTGGGTTTTCCCTTCCGGTCGTCTATGGATATGGTCGTTAAGACCCTTTCCTCATTCTTAAGTGTCGTCATATGACATTTTTTCACGAGCCTGACCAACTCATCCCATTTTCCTTCGACAACAGTGCCCATTGGATTGACTTTGTAGGGAAGACCGCTTGAATCAACTATTTTTAAAACCTCTGCGAGCCTGTCGCCGATGCTGCTGCCGGAACCTACCGGTACTATGCTGAATTCTATAAGCATTTCCCCCTCCTAATTTTAAAAGGTTTATAAAAGGTGACCTACAAAAAAAGGATAGCAGAAACAATATGGAAATGAAAGGGACAAACGAAAAACGCTTGTCCCTGATAGAATTAAAATTCGATTCCTATTTTCTTACTGCATCTTTTAAAGCCTTGCCGGATGAAAACTTTGGAGTTTTTGCAGCAGGGATATTAATAACCTCTCCTGTTTTTGGATTACGTCCTTTTCGGGCTTTTCTCTTTGTGACAGAAAAAGTTCCGAATCCAACAAGTGTAACCTTCTGTCCTTTCTTTAAAGCTGCCTTGACCGCATCTAAAGTTGAATCCAATGCCCTTGATGCATCTGCCTTGCTGAGGCCTGTGCCGGAAGCTATCTTGTCGATAAGCTCAGCCTTTGTCATTATCTTTCCCCCCTTTCATTGTTATATATTATTTAAAATAAGACTGAATTAACAGTATCAAGAACTCATTTTTTTGTCAAGAACAAAAAACGTTATTTGCCGATAAAATAAAGGATTCAGGCCACCTAAATTGCAGATTAGGACTTAACCTGAATTTGTCTTTTTGGGTGTATATGATTAATGATATAGTCGCTTGATTTACACAAACAGATATATATATACTTTTTAAAAAATCGCAGCCTGATCAGAAGGATTGACTATGTATGAAATAGAAATAAAGATACTCGATATAGACAGGGAAAAAGTAGAAGAAAAACTTTTTTCTCTCGGGGCCAGAAAAATCTTTGACGAAGAAATCCATGCAATCTATTACGATTCAGCAGACAATGCAATAAGAAAAGACAGAAAAACCTTCAGACTGCGGAAAGAGGGGAAAAGATCCGTTCTTACATTCAAATGTTATATAGAAAACACGAAGGCAAAGGTCAGGGAGGAAAAAGAGGTCGAGGTCGCTGACTTCGGTATAATGAGGTCAATCCTTGAGTCAGCAGGTTTTTCAATGTGGCTCGAGATGAAAAAACACAGGACGACCTATGAGTGTGAGGGAATACATTTCGAGATCGACAAATACCACGATAAATATGACTATATCCCTGAATTTCTCGAGATTGAAGGAACAAACATAGAAAAGATCTATAAATATGTTGAACTCCTGGGATTTCAAAAAGATGACTGCAGGCCCTGGGATGCAATCCAGGTCGCTGAATATTACCTGAAACGCATGCAGTCTTATTGAGGCAATTATTATCTTTACTTGAATGAAAGGCTTCTGGTAGTTTAAAATCAATTCAAATATGCTATCAGGAGGCTTAAGCGATTGAAAAACCTTAAGTTTTTTTGTGTAATACCGGCTTTTTTCTTTATGTTAGCCTGCGCTACTGTTGATACTGAAGAGATCCTGCCGAGGTCCGGAGCGCATTACAAGATAGGTGTTGCGTATCTGAACGAGAACAAGGTGCAGCAGGCCTTTGTGGAGTTTCAGAAAGCGATTGAACTTAACCCGAACGATAAAGAGGTCCTTAATGCTATCGGCATAATCTACCTTCAGCATTTTGATGAGACGCAGAAGGCCATAGAGTTTTTTG
>JAKAKQ010000039.1 GCA_021813425.1 Nitrospirota bacterium | reverse complement strand
TAATAAACCAAATACAGCTATGCTCCCTCATCGGCAGCCATAGGTTCACTCTCGTCAAACATTGCCATCCTGATGCATTCCCTGATTGCTTCTTCAGTGCTGCCGATTTTTTCATAGCTTACCATGTTGCTTACCATTCCATTTAGGAACTGAACTTCCCTGTCAGATAATTCCATCGTTATTTTCATAGCGGTTCACCTCAACAACTGTTGTTCAGACTAACTAATCGGCTTCACTTCCCAGTGGCTCTATATGGACAACAACATCAACCTCCGCCTTTATGTTGCCCTTTATTCTTTGCTCTGCAATATGGGCTATCTTATGGCCGTCTACAACGGATAGATCCGGCCTGACCGTGACATGCAAATCTATAAAGATATTGCTATTGGTGCCTCTTGTTCGGATTCTGTGGCAGTCAACCACATTATCTATCCCGCATACGATTTCCTTTATCTTTTGTGGATCAAGCTGTTTTCGGTCTGCCAGAACATCCGCTGCGTCCCTGAGTATCCCTATCCCTGCTCTCGCCACAAGTATACCGACAATTGCACCGACAACGGTGTCAGCCCTTGTGAATCCCAGCTTCATAAAGACAAGTCCTATGATGACACCTATGGTCACATAGACATCGCTTCTGGTATGCAGTGCATCGGCAACAAGAAATTCGCTGCTGAGCTGCTTCCCTCTCCTCTTTTCATATGTAGTGACAAAGATATTGACCCCAAGCGTTACTATCATGATGAGGAAGCTCTCAGTCGTAACGGTGACCTGCGGTTCGCTTTTTACAGATTGATAGACCTGTTTGAATATCTCAAGACAGGTCAGTGACATCATTACCCCAATGAATATGGTAAAGATAGTCTCTATTTTTCTGTGCCCGTAAGGATGGTCTTCATCAGGAGGGTGGGAGGCAAAGTAAATGCCGATAAATCCCACTATGTTCGATACCCCATCAAACATGGAGTGAAAACCGTCAGCCGTAATCGAAACGGAATGGGAGAAGTAGCCGTAGGCTATCTTAGCTCCCGAAACACAGATGTTGCAAAAAAGGGTAATCAACAACACCTTTCTGATTGCTGCTGACCTGTCTGTGGTTTCTATGTCCATTATTTATAAGCCCTGTCTATTTCATCCTGCCGCATATCAGCCCGCCATGACGTAAATATGACTTGCCTGGCAGATGGTCAACTTGCATCAGTATTTCTTCAAGTCGCCATACAAGGTCAGGGAACTCTTGGTGATTCATAGGTAAGGATACCCTCCAGGATCTCATTCAGATTGCCACATAACCTGAATCCGTTCTCACGATAGTCACGATTCCAGGGGAACAATAACCCTGTCGCTAACGCCCCACTCTCTGCTGCTTTCTCCAACACCTGGGGTGCATCGTCTACCACAACATTGGTCTCGGCATTAAACAGGCTGGTCTTATGGTACGAAAGATGGATGTCATCAAAAAACAACCCATGTTTTTTTAGCCATCTCTCGGTCTGGGGCATGAATTCAGGGGAACGGTGACTTGCTATGGTGATATGGTATCCACCTTGTTTCAGTGCGGACAAAAAACCTTTGGCTTCAGGATAAGGTTGATGCCTGTCGCTATCCTGGTTCAGGTGGATAGCGTTTACAGCACCGTAAAAGTCCTGCTCTGAACAGTGCCCTTCCCAAAAATCCCAGTGCGTCCATTCTTCCGGGGGTGGGAAGTTCCTGTTTATCTTCCGCAGCTCTTCGTAAAAAGCATCACAAAACTGCCATAGCGTGTTGTCAATGTCGATAATTGCCGTTTTGTACATTGTTGCTCCCATCACGATATTATAACCAATGATCAATTCCCAGATCTCGAAGAGGGGCAGACAGGCTTAGTATCGCTTGAGAATATTTTCTGCTTCCGAAATAATGCTCAACCTCAGGTCTTCGGGCTCGAGCACTTCCACTCCGGCGCCGAATTTCAGGACCTCCCGCCTGATCTCGGAGAAATCCGCTACCGGAAGACTGAGTTCGAGGGATCCGTCATCGAGGAGCTTCTTCTTTTGGTCCTTGTGCCAGATGTGGTCATCGATCCACTTGGCGGTCTCCGGCGTAAATCGAAGTCTCACCGTCCGGGTCTCAGCCCCCTTGTAAAGGCCGAATGAAGACCGAAAATAAATCTCCGGCGTGAAGTATGCATGTGTCCGCGTGCTGTTCGAGCCGCAGGGTAAAGGGACCGGGATGCGTGTTGCAGAAGAAGGCGCGGAATGAGGACATTGCATAGTCCCTGACGAATAACGGCATCCGTTGTCAATAATGAATTAAAGGAATATAATAACGAAGATAGGAGGTACAGTATGCCCAAGGCAAAAGGGATGACAGTGGACGAAATAGAACAGCTGGTCGAGCAGAAAATGCTTGAAATTATCGGCGACCCTGATTCAGGGCTTCATTTAAAAAAGAAATTCCGGACGCAGCTGGAACAGAGGCTGAAGAAGCCGTCCAGAAGAATTTCCCACGAAGAGGTATTAAAGAGATTTGCCTAAGGTTGAATGGGATGAAGAAGCCTTAGAAGATCTTGAAAAGATTGACAGACCTATAGTAAAACGCATCCTGAACAAAATCTCCTGGTTTTCCCAATATTTCGATGCGATCACACCTGAACCGCTGTCTGCCGACATGGCCGGCTTGTTTAAGCTGCGTGTCGGAGACTGGAGAATAGTGTACGAAATAGGGAAGGATATTATCGTTATTAAAGCCGTTGGACATAGAAGAGATATTTACAAGCTATGAAAAGCCCGCAACCCTGAACGCTTCACGCCTGCCTGCCGATAAACAGGATTCACCGCAGTTTTAAGTCTCTACTTGCCCAGAGCGCTAAAAATTAAGTTAATCCGACATCCACATTGGAGGAAAACGCGTGACCAGATCAGAGAGAGCGGCACAGATTTGTAAAACAAGATTGTGGGGTCGGGCTTGACTATTGATATTTCATTGACCGGCAAGGGCTGGACCGGGCCTAAACGATACAATGTTTTATAAACACAAGAGTTTGCCATTAAACGAAGCATTTTCCAAAAGGCCATTTCAGGGCGCTGAACCTGAGTCGGCGAAGTTTCTGTTCATCGGCCTTGATGCAAATTATGTACAATAGCCACGAATTGCGTTGACAGCAGTTGTAAACGCTTTTCCCGACTTCCGCCTGTACTTGACGCTTTTCAGACATGCGTAGAAAGTGTCACTTTCAAATGAAAATTGTTGCACCACAAACCTCTATGCCCGTGGCTGCCTCTTCAGTGCGATGATCCTGCCCGTGGTAACATAGGGCTATGCGCAATATTAATGCAAAAGCATGGCTCAGCCTCGTCGTCCTTGCAGTCGTAATGGGCCTTCTGCTATTCGTTCCCGCCTGGACCATTCACTACTGGCAGGCATGGGTGTACCTGTTGATCTTTACGGGGGCATCCCTCCTTACCACGCTCTATCTCATAAAAAAGGACCCGGCGCTTCTCGAGCGCCGTATGCGCGGTGGGCCAACTGCGGAAAAGCGGATAACGCAGAAGCTCATTATGCTCTGTACGTCAATCGGCTTCATTGCCCTTCTTGTCGTCCCTGCGCTCGACCACCGCTTCGGATGGTCTGCAATGCCGCTCTCCGTCGTTATAGGCGGGGATGTTCTCGTTACGATAGGGTTCTATTTCATTTTCCGCGTCTACAAAGAGAACACGTTCACTTCAGCGACCATCGAAGTCGCGGAGGATCAGAAGGTTATTTCTACTGGGCCGTATGCCATTGTGCGCCACCCGATGTACGCAAGCGCATTACTGTACCTGCTCGGCACTCCCCTTGCCCTGGGCTCGTTTTGGGGCCTCCTCCCTTTCGTGGCCATGATGCCATTTCTGATATGGCGTCTCTATGACGAGGAGAGCTTTCTTGCAGGGAACCTGTCTGGATATAGGGAATACCAGAAGAAAGTACGGTATCGCCTTTTACCGCACATTTGGTAGAAGGGACGCAACCTTCCTTCCTGTAATCGATAGGATGCGTCC
>JAKAKQ010000038.1 GCA_021813425.1 Nitrospirota bacterium | reverse complement strand
ACTATATTGGTCTGGACTATCAGGTTGCTGTATATGAAATCAGCTGAGTAATTATAATTGGCAAGGATCCCGCCGACCTTTGCAGCAGCAAGGAAAACATAATCTGGCCTCTCCCTTTTAAAGAATGCCTCAACATCTGATTGACGGGTAAGGTCTATCTTAACGAATGTAATTCGTGTATCGTGAATCGTGATTGGTTGTCTTTTATGATAGCTGGCAATAATATTTGTATAGCCGAGAGAAAGGAGTTTCCTTATGATCGCAGAGCCCACCATCCCTGTTCCTCCGGCAACGAATATTTTTGAGGATTTATCCATTATTTATCTTACCGGCATTTTATTCTTCTTAAGCAGTAATTCTTTTTCTGCCAGTTTCATGTCGGATTCCACCATCATCTTTACAAGTTCAGGGAGTTTCATTTTGGCCTTCCACTTCAGTTTTTTCCTGACCTTTGATGGATCACCAACAAGAATATCAACCTCTGTCGGGCGAAAATATCTGGGGTCGATTGAGACAACCGTGTCTCCGACCTTTGGTAAAGTAGGCACTAATGAGTAAGGAGTAAGCATTCCGGAAGCGCTTGATGATGTCTTTTTGCTGCTTACTGATTTCTGCTTACTGCTCACTGAATGAACGATTCCCCGTTCATTTACTCCTTTCCCTTTCCATTCGAGTTTTATTCCTGCTAATCTGAATGCCATTTCAACAAACTCCCGGACAGAATGCGTTTCACCTGTGGCTATAACATAATCATCAGGCTTTTTCTGCTGGAGCATAAGCCACATCGCTTCGATATAATCGCCGGCAAAACCCCAGTCACGTTTGGCATCGAGGTTGCCGAGAAAGAGTTTTTTCTGAAGGCCGTACCTGATGCGGTTAACGGCCATGGTGATCTTCCGCGTTACAAATGTCTCGCCTCTTAACGGAGACTCGTGGTTAAAGAGTATGCCGTTGCTTGCGTGTATGCCGTATGCCTCACGATAATTCACAACTATCCAATAGGCATATAGTTTGGCGGCGGCATATGGGCTTCTTGGATAAAATGGAGTGGTCTCTTTTTGAGGGATTTCCTGAACCTTTCCGTAAAACTCGCTGGTTGACGCCTGATAGAATCTTACTTTCTCAGTCATATTAAGAATCCTTAACGCCTCAAGGAGTCTGAGTGTGCCGACTGCATCGGCATTTGCCGTATATTCAGCTGTCTCGAAAGATACCTGAACATGCGACTGGGCAGCGAGGTTGTAAATCTCGTCAGGCCTGGTTTCCTGAATGATGCGTATAAGGTTTGTTGCGTCTGTGAGGTCTCCATAATGCATAAAGAATCTCGGATGCCCCTCATGAGGGTCAACATAAAGGTGGTCAACCCGCTGTGTGTTAAAGAGGGACGAGCGCCGTTTGATCCCGTGGACAGCATATCCTTTTTTCAGCAGGAACTCGGCGAGATACGCGCCGTCCTGGCCGGTGATTCCGCTAATTAATGCAGTTTTCATGATTTTCCTCTCCCGTATATATCATAGACTCTTACGATGTCGTCTTCTGACAAGCGACAAGCTCACAAGCTCACAAGCCTACAAGCTGACAAGCTGACAAGCGACGAAAAAGCAAAGAGCTGAGAGCAAAGAGCTGAGAGCAAAGAGCTGAGTGAGTGAATTAGTTAACTTTCTTAACAAGATAAAGGCCGTTCAAGGTTCTATGTTTTATGTCTTATAAACATTGTCATGATGATCGAAATCAAGCAATGTGACTATCTTTTCTTCTTCATTTATCTCGTATACCAGCACAAATGATCCACCTACATGAATTCTGCGTTTATTTTGCATCGGTTTTCTTAATGGTTTAAACCGGTGGGGCTCATCAAGAATATCCCGCACTTTCTTATCGATTAGCTGAAGCATTTCTCCATCTTTTTTGCGAAGCTTTCGGAATTTCTTATCGAGGCTCTCTTTAATCGCAAGCCTGTACACTATTTCAAACCGTATCTTTTCCCGAAGTCTTTTACCATGATTGATTTCTCGGAATCGATATCTCTCATCTTCATGATAAATTCTTCACGCAGTTCCGGGTCCTCGGTGAGCCTCTTTTTGATCTGCCCTATCTCTCGCTCCAAATGAACAACTTTATTGTATATGGTTTCAAGGGTTATGGCCTTCATGTATTGATTCCTCCTTTTCTTTGCCTTAACAATTCTATTCTATCCCATTTATAAATTCAATTTTGAAAATCCTTGGGGTCTGCCCTTGACAGGCTGTTGTTGTTCATTATTAAAGGACGTTGTTGAATTAGTTGACTTTTCTTAACAAGCTTACAAGCGACAAGCTGACAAGCGACGAAAAAGCATAGAGCTGAGAACAAATATTGATGTCGGATAGAACATTATTTTGTCAATGATTTGTAGTCTTTGCTTCTATGCTCAACAGCATAAATCGAAATTCTTTTCTCTTTCTGATAAACCCAATAGATAATCCGGTAGTCCCCGATCCGCAGTCTGCATAATCCGCGCAGGTCATCCGGGAGGGAAGTGAGAGGATGGTGCACCATGATTGCAGCGTTTTCAGAAAGCCAGTCAATTTTCTGTCCAAGCCTTGCCTGAAGAGGCTTGTCAAGTTTCCTGAACGCTTCTTCTGCATCAGGAAGAAATCTTACTTCAAACATAGATGCTTTTTCAGCGACTTCCAGTCAGTACCTTTCCTTGACATATCTTCCTGACGGGCTTTGCGCATCTTCCTGATAAATCCGGGATTATGTGTCAACAGCCAGTCTTCCAGGTCGTCAATGGTGTCTGCTGTCTCAAAGACACTCAGAGGAAAAGTTACTGTTTCAGGTTGTTTTTTCGTTAATGGCATAATGTATCTCCTTACATCAGGTGATTAGATTATATCATACAAGATGATTTCTTAGAGCACCACTTCCGGGACATCTTATAGTGCTACCTGTCGAACAAGCGACGAAAGAGCTGAGAGCTGAGAGCAAAGAGCTGAGAGCAACTGCAAAAAGCGACAAGCTCACAAGCGACAAGCTCACCAGCTTTACTAAGCGTAAGCGAGCTTCCCCTTAGGTTTTGGAATAGTCCTGCCGAGGCTTTTTGCTGTTTCAATCCATTCGGCCATAACGACTTCCGCGTTTTTTATCGTGTCTACAAAAGTTGTCCCATCCGCAATACAGCCGGGGAGTTCAGGAACTTCTGCTATGAAGGCATTGTCTTCCTTGCTCCAGTAAATAATCATCTCGTACTTAAACATGTCTATGCCTCCTCATGTAATTTATACTTTATAATCAGATTTCTGACTTGTTTTATCTGGTAAGCTTTCGCTTTGACATTATTCAATGGCTGAATATTGATGATCTCTATAACATTCTGTTTCGAATAAATATGATGGTCTCCCTTTATCTTTTCCTGAAAACCTAATGTGAAAACATTTTCCGTGACGTTGGTTCTTACGTTGCATAATTTACACAGGCTGACAAGCGACGAAAGAGCAAAAAGCTGAGAGCATGGAGCATAGAGTTTATCGGGTTCATAGGGTTTATAAAATTTATAGGGATGTCATAACGCCCGGCTTGAAAACAATCATTTAGCCGTCTGTTTTATCTGGTTTAGGCTTGTAAAAAATCAGAATATTTTGTTTCAGAGTCTCCAGTTTGTTCTGTATTATGTCCCACAGGATTTCGCTGTTGATACTGAAATATTCATGCGCCAGCACATTTCTGAAATCCTTTATGGTTCTCCAGTCTATTTCCGGATGCTGTGTTTTCAGGTAATCGGATATTTTCCGCCTGCCTCGCCGATTATCTCCAATTCCCTTACGGTTGCGGAGTACGTTTTCCTGTCTTCAAGGAATGCCTGGTAATCAAGCCCCTTGATGAATTCCTGTATTGCAGCTATCGAATCAAGCATGTCCCGGAGATAAACCGTATCGTCCCTGTCAGACATAAATGATGTCCCTGTCTACATATTTCTTAATTTCCGGTTTGATACTCGATGCGATGCCAAGATCGATTTTTCTTTTGAAGGTATCTTCGAGAAAATGG
>JAKAKQ010000307.1 GCA_021813425.1 Nitrospirota bacterium | reverse complement strand
GTGAGTCCGAGATAATTGTTTGAACCCACCATAATCATCTTTTTCCCGTTTATGATCACTTCCGGATCCTGAGCGCTTTCTATCACCCTGAAATACGGATACATCCCGACAGCCATCAGTTCTTTAGCCTTTGTGAACCTATAACACTTGTCAAAAAGGTCAACTGTCCTATCTATAGCCATCGATGAATTTTGTACCAGTCTGCTGTCCATTTTATCCCTTCCCTTAAAGTAATATTCGATTTAAACCCGAATTCTTTCTTTGCCTTGCCGGCGTCGCATGTCCAGTTCGGATAACTAAAGTCCTTGATCCTGTCTGTGTTAATTATACCTTTTTTGGCGATTTTTTCACTCATTAAAGCGACAAGAGGCATAATAGAGCGCGGCAATCTTATCTTAAAGGTCTTTTTCCCGAGTGCCGACGCTATTTCACCTGCTATATCTTCGTTAGTATAAATCATGTCATCAGACAAAAAAAATGTCCCGCCTTCAGCCTCTTTTTTCTCAGCGGATAATATTATGCCGTTAACAAGGTCTTCGATATAAAGCAGTGAATAGCAACATCTTCCCCAGCATGGGAAAATTCCATTTTTTATTATCTTGAACATAACGAAGAAATCGGTATCTCTTGGCCCGTATACTGCCGGAGGCCTCAGAATTGTCACTGGTGTTCTGTTTTTGTATTCAAGAACAGCCCTTTCACCTGCAAGTTTGCTTGCGCCATAGAAAGAAACCGGATTCGGCTGTGCATCTTCCCTGACAGGGGTGCCATTATCGCTTGGTCCGACAGCGGCAAGGCTGCTCAAAAATATAAACCTCTGGATTCCTGAGTTTTTATCTGAGATGACCTGTAACAGCCTTCTCGTATTTTCCGCGTTTGCCGAAAAAAAGTCTTTTTCCGAGATCGCCTTGGTCAGACCTGCAAGATGGAAAACATAATCGAAATCATTAATTTTATCGGCATAAGATCCAGTGTCGGCAAGGTCGCAGAATATGTATTTGATATCGAGATGCTCGATCCATTTTAGATCCGAGGTTTTTCTAACAAGACATGTTACTTCATAGTCTCTTTTGATAAGAGCTTCCACAAGATGGCTGCCAATAAAGCCGGCAGCTCCTGTCACGAGAGCTTTCATAGTCTATCAGTATTGTTATTTAAAGAGATATTAAGAGTCAAGTACAAATTAAGTTTATCTATCAGTAACATGGCGGATGAAGGCAACTATACTATATTCTAAAGATTATTTCCCCAGGCACTTTTTTAATGTTGTATTGAGTTCGTCGAGTTTGAAAGGTTTCTTAAGAATAAATATACCGCTATTTCTGAATTCTTCTTCAAGTTCAGTGGTAATAAAGGCTGAGCATACAACGATTTTGGGCTTTTGTGTTTTATTGCTCAGTCTTTTTATGAGTTCTGTGCCATTTCCCTCAGGCATCCTGAGGTCAATAAAAAGGATATCTATGTCTTTAGATTCGAGTTTTGAAGAGGCCTCTGTAATATTTGACGCAGTAATAACTTCATAGCCACTTTTTCTGAGTGCCCTGTCCAGAAACCAGCGAACAAGCTGTTCGTCATCGACAACTAAAACTTTCATCTTATGAATATTATTTTTAACTATAATATATTATCCATATTCTTAACAATACGCAAGAAATATGCCGCGTTAAGTTTTTTCTTGCAAAAATCCGAATTTTTGCATCCTGTATCTGAGAGCATCCCTTGTCAGACTCAGAAGCCTTGCTGCCTTTGTCTGGTTGCCTTTTGTCCTCTCAAGAGCCTGCCTGATAAGTTCTTTTTCTACCTCTTCTATATCAAGACCGCCGGGCGGTATCTTGATCTGGGTATTTAATGGAGTTATGATCTGTCTGTCATCTGTCGAAAATTCGATCGGCAGATGCTCAGGGAGAATATAATCTTCGCTTTCGAGGATCATCGCGCGTTCGATGACGTTCCTTAGTTCCCTGACATTTCCAGGCCAGGGATAACTTAAAAAGGATTTTTCTGTTTCCCTCGATATTCCCTTTACATTCTTCTTGAATTCCCTGTTAAACTCATCGATGAAAAATTTTGTCAGTATCGTTATATCTTCCAGCCGTTCCCTCAAGGGTAAAATGGTTATTGGTATCACCTTTAATCTGTAGTAAAGGTCTTCCCTGAAATTTCCGTTTTTTACATCTTCAACAATGTTTTTATTGGTTGAAGCTATTATCCTGAGGTCAACTGTTATGTCCTTAACCCCTCCGATTCTCTTAAACGTCTTGTTTTCGATCACTTTCAGGAGTTTTGCCTGTGTGCTCGGTTTCATGTCTCCGATTTCATCAAGGAATATTGTGCCTCCGTCTGCGAGTTCGAAAAGCCCTTTCTTCATCTGTTTTGCGTCTGTAAAGGCCCCTTTCTCATGACCGAAAAGCTCGCTTTCTACCAGCGTCTCAGGCAAGGCGGTACAGTTTATATCCATAAACGGTTTTTCAGCCCTTCTGCTCTCATAATGGATTACCTTTGCAATAAGGTCCTTGCCGGTACCGCTTTCACCCTGCAAGAAGATGGTGGTAGCATCGCTTTTTGCAACCTTCCTCGCAAGGTCTATTACCTTCAACATCTCCTCGGATCTGCCAACGATATTCGAAAAGCCGTATCTCCTGGTTAGTTGCGATCTGAACTGTGAAACCTCTTTTCTCAGGGATACCGTCTCAAGTGCTTTCTCGATCAGTATCTTGAGCTTGTCCATATTAAACGGTTTTTCCACAAAATCATAAGCACCGAGTTTTATTGTCTTGACAGCTGTCTGGATGTCTCCAAAGGCTGTTATCATGATAGCAATTGAATTCCTGTTCTCTTTCTTGATGTTCTCAAGGATGTCCATACCAGAAATATCAGGCAAATGTATATCAAGCAGGGTTATGTCAGGCTGTTCTTCATAAAATAATTCTAACCCCTGGGAACCTTTTTCAGCAGTAAGTACGGTATATCCTTCCTTTGACAAGTTCTGCTGCACAGACCATCGTAAAAGTTTCTCATCATCTATTATGAGTATTTTTGCCTTTTCCAAATCTACCTCTTCTGCGGCAGTATGATCCTGAATGTACTTCCTGTCCCTATGCTGCTTTCCACTTCAATCCTTCCTTTGTGACTTTCTACAATGTTTCGGCTTATTGCAAGTCCAAGACCCGTACCGGAGCGTTTGGTCGAAAATTTTGGCTTGAAGACTTCTTTTATATCTTCCTCATACAGGCCTGTCCCTGTATCAGACAGGGCTATCTCTATTTCATTTGTAAGCAATCTATTAAATGCGGCTATTGTGATCGTTCCGCCGTCTGGCATCGAGCAGATCATATTGTTTGCTATGTTTAACAGGGCCTTTTCCATCTGATCGGGATCGACTATTATCTCTGGTATATTATCCGATACAGAATTAATTTTCACGTTAAGTTTCATGGCAGCCGTTTGTATGGATGACATGACCTTTTCGATAATAGCATTTATATCTGTCAGAATCAAATTGAGTTCCGGAGGTCTGGAAAATATGAAGAGGTCTTTTACAGCCCTGTCGAGACGTTCTATCTCGGCCAGAACATCATTTGCGATCTCTTTTCTGGGGCTGTCGTCCGGGAAATCTTCAGCCAGCACCTGCAGTGCCCCGCTTATGCCGGCAAGAGGATTTTTGATCTCATGCGCAACTGCTGCAGCAACTTCCCCTATGGATGCCATTTTCTCAATATATCTCATCTTGTCCGTCTGATAATTCTCAATTTCCTTCCTCGATTTCTCGAACTCTGAAAGTATCGAATTGATTTTCGCAGCGAGAGTCCCTATCTCGTCTCTTCTTTTAGCGAGTATCCTCGCCTTGAGATCGCCTTTTTCGACCTTGCTGAGCGAATCTATGATCTCAGTAAGGGTTTTTTTTATAAGATAGATTCGCAGCAGGCTTACAACTGCGAATGATGCAATCAGAAGTGCAATGAAATATATTATTATCAATTCCCTGATACCCCACGGCGCTGCGGCAATTTAAGCTTTAAAATTATTGCGAACCATAAGCATGAAGTCCCGATAGCAGCAGGTTCACTCCAAGATATGTGAAGA
>JAKAKQ010000147.1 GCA_021813425.1 Nitrospirota bacterium | reverse complement strand
TTCAGTCTATAGGAATCAATTATTAAATTAGTCTAATGCGAAGATATGGTGAAAATTTGTGGAAAACCTTGAGAGGAGAAATTATATGGGGAATATCAAGGGACATATTAGAAATTATAAGATAGGCCTATTGCAATGGCTGCGGCAGCAAAATTATCTTCTTTCGATAATTATTATGCTTGCTTTTGCTTTTATTCCCTTGAGTTGGGCTTCTGAACAATCATCCGATACAGAAATAAAAAACAGTGCCAGTTATGATGCTCTTATCGATAAAGCAAGGGCAGAGGGAAAGATACGAGTAATCGTTGGTTTGAAAACCGCTTTTGTCCCTGAAGGCAATATTAAATCCATTCAAGGTGTGAATACGCAAAGGGTCAATATCACAAGCCTTCAGGATTCTCTCCTTGCCTCGTTATCTAACTTGAACGTTACCGGGATTAGAAAATTCAAATACATCCCATTCATAGCCTTGGAAGTAGATGAAACAGCGCTGCTGTTTTTGATCTCGAATCCACTGGTCAGCAGTATTTCAGAAGACGGAATTCGTAGTCCTTTGCTTCCGGAAACTATTCCACTTATAGGTGCGGATGTTGGAGAGTCTCTTTACTATACAGGCACAGGACAAGCGATTGCTATCCTTGATACAGGCGTAGACAAGACACATCCTTTTCTTAGCGGTAAGGTTGTTGAAGAGGCTTGCTATTCGAGTGCTTTTTTGCCATATGAAACAAGCCTTTGTCCCAACGGGCAGAGTTCTCAGCTTGAGAGCGGAGCAGGAGTTAATTGTCCCACAAATATTTCCGGGTGTGAACATGGCACACATGTTGCCGGAATAGCTGCGGGAAAAAGAACGCATGATGAATTGATGTGTAGTATTGGAAGTTATTGTATGAGAGGCGTTGCACCTGATGCCAATATCATTGCAATACAGGTCTTTCATAAGGTAGACAACGCAACTCAATGTTCTCCACGTAGTTCCCCTTGTACTAGTTCGTCTGATAGTGATTACACAGCTGCTCTTGAATATGTATATGAACTAAGAGACAAATACAAAATTGCGTCTGTCAATATGAGTCTGGGTGAAGGTTGGTATCCGAATTATTGTGATTCGTCATACCCTTTCCCTTTAGTTAAAGCTGCGATTGATAACCTCCGTTCAGCCGGAATAGCTACGGTAATTGCATCTGGGAATGATTATTATCTTAATGGTATATCAGCACCTGCATGTATATCAACTGCTGTTAGTGTTGGGGCTACAAATATGTACTTTGGCACTGAAAAAATCGCTGGATACTCAAACAGCTCTTCAATCCTTTCTTTACTTGCACCTGGCGGATACTGTGGTCCTGGTTGTATAATTGGTAGCCTTGGTCTTACAGGTATTTATTCATCTATTCCCGGTGGTAGATATGGCAAGATGTCAGGTACTTCAATGGCGGCACCTCATGTTGCAGGAGCATGGGCTGTTCTCAAACAAAAATATCCGTCTGCATCAGTAGACACAATATTATCAACACTGCAATCAACCGGCATTCCTTTTACCGACACACGAAAAGATTCATCCGGAGTTGCAACAAATATAACCAAAAAGAGGATTAAAGTAGACGCTGCGCTCAGCGCTCTTCCATTATTACCTAATCTGACACCATACAAGAAATCCGGATGGGCTGACAAAATAGTCATTTCTACTATGACAAATGCTACGACTGATAGTAGTATTATCTACGATACAGATAACATTTACATAAACTGGGCTGTTGCTGATTATAACGCTGATGTTTCTACATCGTTTTATACAAAACTTTACATTGACGGATTGGAGAAGGCAGCATGGCCAACAGCTTCTTTAAAGGCAGGCTATTTAATAAGTGTTGCCAACTATAATATCGGGATGCTGAGCGGAGGTACACATTCGATAAAGATTGTGACTGATGCTAACAGTACGGTATCTGAAAGCGATGAAAGTGATAATGGATATAGTAAAACCATTATTGTTACATCACAGGGCGCTGCTAATAATTGTATCGCAGCTGTATCCTCAGACGGCAGCAGCATGTATGTGCCAGTAGCGAGTTTCGAAGGTAGCTATTATTGGGGTAATTTCGTGGGTTACTTTCCCCCTGATGGTTCAATACGATTTAAACTGATTGATGTAGGATTGACTTCCCAGGGCAATTGCAGTAATCCTGCGTCATTACTGACTGGCACAAACAGGATACATTTCCCTGATGTGCTTTATGAAGGAGTTCACTATTGGGCAGACTGTGATTATTATTTTGATTCTGCAGGTGATTTCTGGCTTAAGTTAATTGACTATAAGCCGAAATGAATTTTTAAATATCACAAATAGAGGTGCAATATGAAAGCATTACTTGAATTGATTCTGATCAAGGCGAGTTCACCAACGACTGCCACATGCGAATATGTCATAAATCACAGAGCTTTCAAACATGTTTTAATCATAACTCTCTTTTTAATTACGATTATTGCTATTTCTGGATGCGGTGCACCGACATGGGTTCATACTCCAGCCGCTCCCGATTATTATGCATCTGCTGAAACTATTCCTTTTGATGTAGGAGTCAGTATTGATGAAGCGGCTTTTGCTGCTCAATGGTGGGGTGAATCAAAGATACGTCAGGACTATGGGACATCAGTTGTTGATAGCCTCAGAAAAATGAAAGTTTTCAAAAAGATTATTTTTCCGTATGGAAAAGATGATACTGTGGATGCCACTCTTTCACTATCAATCAAAGGGCAATGGAAAGCTGATAATAAGGGACGTGCCCTTGCTGCGTTCTTAATAGGAACTCCAGATTATAACGATTTTGAAGGAATTCATGAGATTAAAGCAGTTTTAAAAACAGCAAATGAAGAAATAGCTGATTATCCCATTTCAGTCAATACGCAAGGACAATATTCCGGTTCAGATTCTGACATGATAGCCAAAGAGCTTAATGACTTGCAGATAAAGAAAATAGCTGTTGATATCGCAAATCGTTTTAATAATGACCGGTTACAAATCATAGAACGATTAAATAAGACAAAAGGAGAGCATCCTAAAGTCAATAAGGAAAAGCTGGAGAAGTTGCGAGAAGGGGGGATAATCTCCGAAGAGGAATACAAAAGAGCCAAAAGCAAGATCATATCACCTCAAACTGATAACTCTGAGATTAACAGGAAACTACAGGAACTCAGCGATCTTCATAAAAACGGTATTCTATCCGAAGAAGACTATAACAAGGCAAAGAAAAGGCTTTCAGAACTCCAAAAAATCAACGAACTTTATCAAGGCGGCGTTCTATCCGAAGAAGAATACATAAAAGCCAAAAAAAGATTGTTAGAAAAATAACATGAACTTTCCATTATTCGATATAGTTAATATTCAAACCATGGTGAAAGATAGAGACTATATTACGTTTGCTATTATCGTTACAGCTTTCATATTTGAGCTTACTGGTAATTTGATATGGTGCGTTGCTTTTGGAGGTATATCAGTTCTTTACAGGGTTCTTTTTTTGATTAGAAAAGATCTGGATGTAGAAGGCGCGTACACGCAGTTATGTGAGCATATAATAACAATAAAAAGAAATACGCTTGCACAGATGGAAATCAGATTTGAAGATTTGCAGGCTTTACTACCTGAGACAAAAGTTACTATTTTGAAAGTATGTTGGAAGAAATTGCAAGAGAATGAAGTGATTCTAAAAGATGATAATCGCTGGATTATCGGGAATAAACAGCAAGTCATTTAATATGAGGCTACTACAATGTCGTAAGCCTCCCCAAAATGAGATATGTCACAAATAGAGCTAACCGGCAAAATAACAGTCAGTAGGCTCTAAGTGAAGAGGACGTGATTTATAGAGACACAGATTGTGTCAATACTACAAGAGACAGACAGATGGGCGATATTAAAGGATATACGCCACAAGTAACCAAGGAAGTCCATGAGGATCAGCCCTCGACATGGGACAGATTGAGCAAGAGATTTAAATGAATTTTTTGCCCTCACCAGATAGCTAATAGCATCTTGAATTTATCTCCTCTTCCAAACTTCAAATCTGCTATAATTTAGCAGGAGGTGATCGGTTATGGAAATTGCTCCAAGAATTACAATAGACGAGAAGGTGCGGTTCGGCAAACCCGTAATAAAAGGAACTCGCGTCCCTGTAGATCTGATCCTCGGCAAGCTGGCAGGAGGAATGACATATGAAGAAGTAATGACTGAATATGATCTTGCCAGAGAAGACATACTGGCTGTGCTGGACTATGCTGCAAAGCACCTGGCAGATGAGGAAATCCGGGCAATAGCATAAAATGCTAAAATTTGTGATCGATGAAGACATGCCCCGGTCAACAGCAAAGGTTTTAAGGGCTAAAGGTTACGAGGCTTTAGATGTCCGGGATTTGGGGTTAAGGGGAAAAAGCGACGATGAAATATTTAAATTCGCTCAGGAAGAAAAGGCTGTTATTTTAACTGGTGATTTGGGTTTTGGAAACCTCTTGTACTTTCCTATCGGCAGTCATTCAGGAATCGTTATTGCTCATTTTCCTAATGAAGTATCCACTTCGGAATTAAACGATCAGATAATCAAGGCATTTGAACCCCTTTCGGAAATCGACTTTAAGGGGAACTTAATCATCGTTGAACCCGGGAAGGTTAGAATTAGAAGAAAATAATCCTGGTTCTTTTTCAATGACAATCGATTTCCATGATCAATTTTTGATGCAATGATGGGTAAAACAAATTTAAAATCGCTTTCTAAAGATGGTATATTTGATTTTATCAACGGCCTTGGCCTTCCGCGTTACAGGGCTGACCAGCTCATACAGTGGATTTACAAAAAATATGCCTCTTCAGTAGATGAGATTACGGTCTTCTCAAAAGATCTGAGACATACCCTTAATGAGCACGCCTTTATCAGCAACCTGAAGCTTGAAAAAAGCCTAAAATCCTCTGACGGCACAGAAAAATTTCTCTTTGCCCTTGAGGACGGTCAGACAATAGAGAGTGTACTTATACCCGACAGGGACAGACTGACATTATGCATATCCTCACAGGTGGGATGCGCTTTAGGCTGCCGTTTCTGCCGGACAGGGAAGCTCGGACTGATCAGGAACCTCAGCGCATATGAAATAGTGGATCAGGTAATTGCGGTAAACAGGATTTTATCTCACCATAAAATCCCCCTTCACCCCCTGCTTTTAAATCCCCCCCTCCCCCCTTTACTAAAGGGGGGGGAGGGGGGATTACCGGGGGGAAGGGGAGATTTCGTTTTTCTAAAAATAACGAATATTGTCTTAATGGGCATGGGAGAGCCGCTTGCAAATTTTGACGAAGTGATCGAGGCGTTATGGAGGATAGTCCTTTTTATAGGCATCTCAAAGAGAAAAATAACCCTTTCAACAGCAGGTATTGTACCAAAGATAGCGCTCCTTGCTGAAAAAGCGCCTGAGATCAACCTCGCTGTTTCGCTGAACGCAACAACAGATGCCTCAAGGAGCGAGATAATGCCGGTAAACAAAAGATATCCTCTGAAATCACTGGTCGATGCCTGCAGGAAATTTCCCCTTCAGCCCAGAAGAAGGATCACATTTGAATATGTCCTGATCAGCGGCATAAACGATTCGTCCGAAGACGCCCGCCGTCTTGTAAAACTCTTAAGAGGGATACGCTGCAAGATAAATCTCATACCACTGAACCTGCTTGAGGGAAACGGCCTAAAACGTCCGTCTGAGAAAACCGTACTGGAATTTCAGAAGATACTGGTTCAAAACAATATGACAGCTTTTATAAGGGAAAGCAGGGGAAAGGATATACTTGCTGCCTGCGGGCAGCTGAGGGGAAAATAAATTCAGGGGCTTATTGTTTTGTCAGGTAGCTGTTGACGAGCCTGATCAGTTCCTGTGTCTGTATAGGCTTTGGGAGATAAGAATTTGCGCCTATTGAAAGCGCCCTCTTCCTGTCTTCTTCGGCGCCCTCTGTAGTTATGATGATAATAGGGATTTCCTTGTAAGTAGGATTACCGCGCACAAGGCTGACAAGCTTAAGGCCGTCCATCACAGGCATGTTTATATCGGCAAGTATAAGGTCCACCTTTTCAGACGACATCTTCTTCAGGGCGTCCACTCCGTCAGTAGCCTCTATAACGTGAGAGTTGGGTATCCTCTTCATTGCAAAACTTATAAGCTGCCTCATTGTCGGTGAATCTTCCACTACAAGAATATTAGGCATATCTTTACCCCCTATCTCCTCGGTTTCTCTTTAAGGATGTCAAGGAAACTCTGAATAGTAGTAAGTTTTCTCTCTGACTGAGTATAAAGCCTTGAAGAAAATATCGCAGTGGCTGCATGTCCTGCCAGAAGGTTAAACAGCTCATAGTCCATATTCGTAAAACCTGATTTTTGCGTCAGCAGTGAATAGATCGAGATAACACCTATTACATGCTCTTTTATCTTCAGAGGTATGCATACAATAGGGGTGGTAGGATTGAACTCTTTCATGTAAGACAGATTATCAGAGAAATAGCTGGCGCCTTCTTTTGCAACAATGCCGATCGTACCCTGTCCGAATTTTACCCTCGGCGCAGCCGAAACAGCCATCCCCTCCGATGCAACAGGCACGAGTTCGTTTGTCTTGTCATCCATAAGAAGGATCGCAAATTTTTCGGCGCCGATGAGGTTTATCACTATCTCAAGGACGATCCTCAGGACCTCCGAAAAATCGAGTGTTGAGTGCAGCTGGTAGCTTGCGACATAAAGATTGGCAAGATTGTTATTTTCCTCTTCCACCTCTATATACTTTGATGCAAAGTCCTTATTCTCTTCCTCCACCTGCTTGAACCTCTCCATCAGGGAGTTTATCTCGTCTTCGAGCAGTTTGATCCTGTCTTCATAAAGTTTGGTCCTCGCTTCATCCCCGGACCTCTCCATTGACTCTTCAAGCTGAGCAATTTTGTATCTTAGCTTTTCGTTCTCCTTCAGGAGTTCCTTTGTAAATTCCTCGCCCTTCTTGAACATCTGGAGGAATTCGTCAGCCTTGTTCAAATAACCCGTCTCTTTTTCCACTATTCCCTCTTTTTGTTTACCGTAGTGTAATTCACTACCCTTATTATTTCAGCAGGTATCTCCGAAATAGGCAGAACCTGTTCTGCTGCCCCTGCCTTTATCGCCTCGGCAGGCATCCCAAAGACAACAGCGCTTTCTTCGGATTCTGCTATAGTATACCCGCCTTTTGCTTTTATTTCCACCATACCGTTTTTCCCGTCATTCCCCATGCCCGTCAGTATAACACCCATGGCGCTGGGTCCGAAATTCTGGGCTACGGACATCATCATATAATCCACGGAAGGTATATATTTGTCGGTAAGCCTCCCCTCCTTCAGGGATATTATGGTCTTTTTATCCTTTCTGTGCAGGCTCAGATGAGAGCCTCCCGGACATATCAGGGCCGTCCCTCTTTCAACCGTATCGCCGTCTCCGGCCTCCTTAATCCTTATATGGGATAATTTGTCCAGCCTTTCTGAAAGTGGGCCTGTAAAACCCCTCGGCATGTGCTGGCTTATGACAATCGCAGCCTGAAAATCAGCAGGAAGCCTCGTTAAAATTATCTGAAGCGCCGCAGGTCCGCCGGTTGAGGAACCCACTGCCACGACCTGTATATCCCTGCCGCCTTTCTCCTCGGCAGATTCGAAAACTTCATCCTTGTCAAGAAGCTCGAGGTTCTTGCTCAGTATATCCAGCCGGATGTCCTTTATCCCCTTGACCTTTCTAAGAAGGTCTTTTTCGATTGTCTGGAGCTCCACTGATGCACGTTGAGTCGGCTTGGCAATAAAATCAACCGCACCAAGCTCAAGGGCCTTGAAAACTGTCTTTGAGTCAGCATGCGCGCTGACCATTATGACAGGGGTCGGTCTTTCGCGCATCAGCCACCTTAAAAAGCTGAAACCGTCCATCTCCGGCATCTCAAAGTCAAGGGTTATAATATCAGGCTGAAGTCTCAGTGTCTTTGCCATGGCGTCTATCCCGTCGGCAGCGACGCCGACCACTTCAAGAGCGGGGTCCTTCTCGACCATCTTTTTTATAATCTGCCTTGTGTAGGCAGAATCATCTACAACGAGTATCTTTGTCTTCATTTTAAATTCTGATGTTTATACCCTTTTGGGGGGGCTTCTGATAGACCATATCGTTTTTAAAATGCTTAAGGGTAAATGCCGTCGAAATATTCATCAGCGACTCAGCATGCCCTAACAGGAGATAACCGCCGTCTATAAGCCTATCGTAGAAATTCTCTATAACTTTTTTCCTTGATATATTATCAAAATAAATCAGGACATTTCTACAGAATATAACATCCATCTTGCCGAAGAACCTCATCTTGAAAGGGTCGAGGAGGTTCAGATAGCTGAAATTCACATTCTGTTTCATGCTGTCCGATATTTTGTAAGAACCGTCTTCTTCCCTGAAATATTTGTTGATCATATATGGTTCGGTTGTCCTGAAAGAATTCTTCCTGTACATTCCCTTTCTGGCGGCCTGCAGGACACGCTGGTTTATGTCGCTTCCGTGTATTTCTATATCCCATCCTGCAAATTCAGGTTTTTCGTTTATCAGCATGGCGATTGTGTAAGGCTCTTCGCCTGTAGAGCATCCGGCAGACCATATCCTGAGTGCCTTCCTGTCTCTGTTTTTATCATTGAGTTCCTCGAGTATCTCATCGCTGAATGCCTTCAGCTGGTTCTGCTCCCTGAAGAAATATGTTTCGTTGACTGTGAGTATATCCATAATCGCAGCCAGTTCCTCTTCGGAATTTTTGTCATAAAGAATGAACCTGTAGTAATCTCTGAAATCGTTGAGGTGGTGGCTCCGCACCCTTCTTGTGAGTCTTTTCTGAAGAAGGTATATGGAACTGTCGTCGAAATAAAGTCCGCAAAAGTCTTTTATTACGTCCCTTATAAGTCTGAATACATCTTCCGACAGAGGGATAATATCTTCTTTTTCAAACACGAAGAGTCTCCTCGACAGCCTTTTTTACAGTCGGGTCTTCTTCTGTGTCAAGGAGCTTCTCGAGTTCTATCCTTATATTTCCTTCAGCCCTCCTGCCAAGCACTCTGACCGCGGCAATCCTTGTAGCCCAGTCAGGGTCTTTCAGAAAAGGGATAAGCCTGGGTTCTATATCATCAAATGATGAAAGTGATATTATCGCTGTCCTTTTAACTTCGGCATCTCCGGAATTTAACATCCCGGTTATCGAGTTCCTCGCGTCATCTCCGCCTATCGCCCCTAAGGCCTCGATAGAGGTCGTTACGACAAACCCGCTCGTGTCCCTCAGAAGGCCGGTAAGGGTTTTTACAGCCATGCCGTCTTTCAGCATGCCGAGGGCCCTCGCAGCCGCTGCCCTTACAAAATTATCAGGATCGGCAGTAAGTATGGTCAGAGAATCCAGGACGCCTTCCCCGCCGATTCCGCCGAGACTCAGGGCAGTAGAGATCCTTATATCGGGATCCTCGTCTGTAAGCGCATGAGCCAGATATTTCACTGCCTCTTCTGTCCCTATTGAAGACAGCGCCTCTACAACAGCCTTTCTGACCTTTATATTGTCATCCTTAAGTGTAAAGCCGAGGTCTTTGACGGCCCCTACCGCTTTCATCCTCCCCAGAAGCCGTGCAATATTTTTCCGCAGAACGGCATTTGCACTCCTGAGCATGCCAATAAGTTCATCCGTTTTCAGGCCTTCGTTAAGGTTGGAAAGCGCTTCGACAGCAGCCTCCTGAACGTCCTCGTACTGGTCTGTCAGGAGGCTTTTAAGTTTCCCTAATACTCTCATGTCATTGAGTTTCGATATGCTGAGTGCAGCGATAGAACGGACATGTCCGTCTTCATCATCCAGCATGCCTTCAAGTATATCGTAGTAAACCGGCGA
Organism: Nitrospirota bacterium; assembly: GCA_021813425.1. Taxonomy (GTDB): domain Bacteria; phylum Nitrospirota; class Thermodesulfovibrionia; order Thermodesulfovibrionales; family UBA6898; genus JAKAKQ01. The sequence continues at coordinate 11,332 of JAKAKQ010000147.1, read as the reverse complement.
AGCGATCTTCTCGGTCACCTCGCATATGAATCGCCTCTGGTGAGGATTGTCCGTATCAAACAGTTTGAGAAGGGATTCAGGCTTATCTATTCCGATAAACACAAGCGCTTTTTTTACATCTTCTGCGAATTCCTCCTCGTGTGATATGTCAAGGAGGGGACCATATGCAGCCTCATCCTTCATGAGGCCGAGCATTAATATCGCGGACATCCTGACCTCGCGTTTATTCGACCATGCATGGGTTATAAGCGCTTCCATCGCCTTGTCGCCAAGAATCCGTTTCATCTCGCCGGTAATGAGTTCTGCATTGACGCCGTTATGATAAAATTTCTCAACAGTCTTCAATGCCTGTTCCTGAATATTTTTTGAGGTATCGTTCATAAGAGGAATAATATATTCAAGTGTAAAGGGTTCTGTCAGGTGGCCGAGGGCTTTTAAGACAGGTTCCCTTAAAGGCTTTTTCTGCAGGGCGGACAGCAAGTGAGGGACGGCCTTCCTGTCGCCTATCCTGCCGAGGGCGTCGGCAGCAGGGTATGCGGTCCAGAGATCGCCGCTTTCGAGTATTTCTATAAGCGCATCGACTACAGAGGGCTCACCCACTTTTCCCAGGTGTTCCACTGCAGTTGCACGTACGTTCTCGTCTTCATCCCTTATCGCATCAAGCATCAGGGGGAGAGACCTTGAGTCCTTCAGCTCGCCGAGCACGTCGATAATAAACTTTCTGACGTCCTTGTTGGGGGTCTTGAATGCTTCTATAAGAAAGACTGTTGCTTTCCTGCCGAGCCTGATAAGCGCCTCGATTGCGGAATTCCTTGCGCCTGCATTATCTTCAATATAGAGAAGTTGTATCAATCCCTCAATATACTTTTCGACGGGATACTCATCAAAAAGTATATCAACAGCCGTTTTTCTGACGCGCCAGCTGACATCTCCCATTCCCTTCAGAAGCAGAGGGATACAGGATTCATCTTTTATTCCCTTCAGCTTCGCGACAGCTTCGCGTCTTGTCTCTATATTATTGTCATTGAGTTGCCTTGCTAATTCCTGCACCTTTCTCCTCTAAATTCCCGATTGATTCCTTCAGTATTATCCTCTCTTCCGAAGTAAGCAGGTTGTCTATATTAAGAAGGATGATTATCCTGTCGTCTTTCTTCCCCAGACCCGTGAGATACTCCGTCTTAAATCCCTTGAATATGGAAGGCGGGGCCGTTATCTCCTCGGGCGAAAGTAAAAGGATCTCTTTTATCTCGTCGACAAGAAATCCCAACTTCTCTTTCTCAAACCTCACTATGATTATCCTTTCCTTCCTGCCTGCCGGCTTCATGCCAAAGCGTCTTCTCAAATCTATCAGCGGCATGATCGATCCCCGCACACTCATAACACCCGAAAGGAACTCCGGCAGGCCAGGCAGGGAAAACACCTTCTGGACCCTCAGGATCTCCACGACCCTCTCGATCGCGATGCCGAAAGTCTCATCGGATATGTTGAAAACAGTGAATTTCTGCATCTACCTGACCCTGAAAACCTCCATCTCTTTTTTCAGCGTCTCTATCTCCTCAAACAGGGTGCCCAGCGAACGGGAGACCTCCTCCATATCTTTTACCGTTGAGGTGCCGATATTATTTATCTGCTCCATGGCGGCGACGATATCATCGTTAAGTTTTTTCTGGTTCATGCCCGACTGGTTTATCTGGATTATCCTGTCGTTCGCAAGCTCAAGGTTCTTTGATATAATCTTTGTCCCGATCGCCTGTTCCTCTGTCCCCCGTTTGCTGATATCCGCAACCTCTTTAACCTCTCCCACTCCATCGAGGAGATGGCTGAGCGCCTTTTCCTGTTCGGAAGCCGATTTCGTAACACTGTGCATCATCTTCCTTATTTCTTCAATGGCAGCCGAGATCTGCCTCAGACCGAGAGCCTGTTCCTCAGTTGCACGCTCGATAGCCTTTGTCATCTCGGTAGAATGCTCTGATGCGGTCAGGATATCCTTGAGCGCATCTCCTACGCCGAGCACCAGCGTGTTGCCTTCCTCAACCTTGGAGTTGGCAGTGTCTATGGAACGCACGGCATCCTTGATATCTCTCTGTATGGTCTTGACTATCCCTGCAATCTCTCTTGTCGAACTTGCGGTCCTCTCTGAAAGGGCCCTTATTTCATCAGCAACTACAGAGAAACTCTTGCCGTATTCACCTGCCTGAGCTGCGAGAATGGCTGCATTAAGGCTCAGAAGGTTTGTCTGCTCCGTCACGTCTCTTATAACCGAGAGCACCTTTTCAATGTCTGTGGACCTGGTCCCCAGACGCTGGATTATTTCTGCTGATTTTTTCACTTCATCCGAAATATTGTTCATGCCCTCTACAGCGTTCACGACCGAAAGCATGCCGGTATCCGATGTTATTTCCTTAACCTTTTCTGCCAGTTTGGAAGACTCCGAAGCATGTTCCTCCACCTCTTTTATGGATGCCCCCACCTCTTCGATCGAAGCCGATGTATCTTCCACCGCAGATGCTATCTCATTTGAATTCATCGACACGGCCTTTGCCGCCTGAGCCATTTCCACAACCACAGAATAAGAATCCTCTGTCGCCTTGTAGAGTCTATGGGTATTTGAGGCTATCTCTTCTGCAGTCGCCTTCATCTCAAGGAGCGATGATACATTTTCTGTTGAAAAGCTTGACAGCTTTTCAGTATTCCCGATTATCTCCGACTGGGACTTGTTGGCGGTATGAATGGATTTTATTATGTCCTTGACCGCAAGCGACTGCTTTGTAATACCGTCTGTTACATTCCTGTACAGCACGTTAACCTGTTTTATGGCCATTGAGACATTCACCGCAGTCGAATTAAGCTTCGAAATTATCATGGATAATCTCTCTTCAAGGAAACTTATCCCTTTGGCAATGCCGCCGATCTCGTTTTCACCCAGGTCCGGAACTACGGTCAACAGGTCTCCCGTCGTTATCTTCTCTATGGTTGTATTTATCTCCGAAACCGGCCTCTTGATATCCCTGTTAAAAAGGAACACCATGACCACGCCCACGCACAAAAGCATGATACCCTGATAAAGCGAGAGCAGGATCATGCTCCTCGATATGCTTTCATTTATCGACTTTGCAGAATAGTTGATAACCACTTCCCCTATTTTTTCCCCTGCAACGACCACAGGCGTTTTTATCGTCATTGTCTTTTTGAACAAAAAGAAATTAAATGTTTTAGAGTTTGTGTTTTCTCTCTTTATCTTTTCTCTTATCGTCTTCCCTTTGCCGTCAAGGATCTGTACTGACGTTATGTCCTCGTCTTTCATGATCTCTTCAAGATATGTATCGATAAGCGCATAATCGTAGCTCAGGAGCGGCCCGGAGCTTACCCCTGCAATAATAATGGAAGATTTGTTTATTCTCTTCTGAAGGGAATCAAAAAGAGCTGACTTTGTATGTAAAAACAATATCAAAGTGCCTATCGCCTGGCCTATCAGCAGGATAAGGAATACTGTGGTTATGAATTTGGCTGTGATGGATTTTTTAAATATCATTTCGATATCTCCTTCTAAATCAATCCCATTTTTGACATCATAAGCCTTACCCCGTTGTATTCTTCGTCAGAGGCTTCGGCAAAGCCGGTATAACTTGCATTTATGGATTTCAGTATGGAAGCGGCGTCAGGAGAACTGTCATTCAGGGATATAAGCGCGTTTTTTATTTCTGTTACAATTTTTGCATCGAGCTTGTTCGACACGCAGATATTGAATTCGGGTATGTCCTCGGAGAACTTAACAAGCTTCAGTCCTTTGTCCTCAAATTTATAAGCAGTAGACTCCATAACTCCTCCCGCATCAAAATCCCCTTTAATGACCGCCCTTGCAACATCGTCATGGTGACCGAGGTAATTGTAATAAGAGAGGTCCTTGATATCTATCCCTGCGGCAAGCAGCATCCCCCTCGGCACTATATGGCTTGATGTTGAATGGATATCCCCGAAGGCGAAGGTACGGCCTTTTATGTCCTCAACAGAATTAATCCCGCTATTGTTCCTCGTAATAATGACAGAGTGCTGAAACGGCTTGCCTTCCCTTAATGCCTCCACCAGCACCTCAACGCCATATTTTTTATGTGCCTCTATATAAGTCGAAGGGGTCATAAAACAGAACTGCGTCACACCCTGCCCTATATCATTTATTGCCCCCTGAAAATCAACTCCCACCTTCAGGTCGATCCTCGCGCTGAGTTTCCTGCCGAGATATTCGGCAAGGGGACCGAACTTCTTGAACATTTCCGCAGGGGATTCAAGGGGTATAATGCCCATCCTCAACAGCCCGGCAGAGGTCTCCTCGGTAAATTTGAATTTCTCCATCTCGATCACAGCCAGTTCTGCATCTTTATGGAGCTGTTTCAGGAGCTGGTTGAGCCTGAACGAACGTTCCTTGTTATCTTTCGGGATGTCCTTTATCTTCTCTATCGCATTCCATATCTGGTTTGAACCTATCTTCTGCTCATTTATCGCCCTTGATATCTGCTGACTCTTGTCGGATACAAGTTCTATGGCCTGTGAAATCTGTTTGGTGTTCAGGGACTGCTCGTTCGTAGCGGTCTTGACATGCTTTGATATATCGCCCATCTTCTCTGTTGCCTTCATTATGTGAAGGATGCCCTTGCTCTGTTCTGTTGTGGCCTTTGCTATCTGTGAAACCATGTTGAGCACCTTTTCCATCGCCTCTGAAACGAACTTCGTGGCCTTTGACTGCTCTGCAGTCGAGCGTTCTATGGAGGCTGCCATTTCAGAAGACTTCCTGGAGCTCTCGACTATTTTTCTCAGGGCGTCTGCGGCCTCGCTTGTGACCTTAAAACCTGTTTCGACCGACTTCAAACCTTCATCCATTGCACTGACGGCGTCGCTCACCTCCTGCTGCACGGATTGTATAAGCACGGCTATCTCCTGTGTTGATGAGGAAGTCCTTTCTGCAAGCTCTTTTATCTCATCGGCAACAACGGAAAATCCCTTGCCGTGCTCGCCTGCCTGTGCAGCCAGTATAGCTGCATTCAGCGCAAGGAGCGTCGTCTGGTCTGTTATTTCATCAATTACGTTAAGGATCTTGCCTATCTCCTCCGACCTGCCGCCCAGCTTCGTTATATAATCGGCGGTCTTCTCCACAGAGGCCTTTATGTTCCTCATCCCCTGAATGGTCTTTTCTATAGAGGTCATCCCGAAAGTAGCGGCGTCATTCTTGACCTTATCCGATACTGAGGCGGATTCTTTTGCATTCTGCTCAACCTCTTTAATTGAGGATGATATCTGGACCATCGCTGTCTGTGTCTCTTCGGCAGCCGAGGTAAGCTCGGTTGCGTTACTGGCCACTTCCTTGATCGTGGCGGACAACTGCTCGATAGAGGCGGAAGTGGAGTCAACAGCCTGGGAAAGTTCCTGGGAACTGCCTGTAATCTGCATAATGCTCGTTACCATCTCCTCCATGGATGCAGCCGTCTCCTCGGCAGATGCCGCCAGGCCTTCTGTCCCGTCTGCTATCTCCGATATAGCAGCGTTCATTTCTTCAATCGATGAAGATATATTGGTGATCGCCTCTGTCTCAAGCATGGTTCCGTCAGCGACCTTTTTGGACTCTTTTTCAACATCTTCCGCCACATTCGATATACGCGAGGATACCTCTTTGATCCTCTGGAGGATGCCTGATATCGACATCAGAGATACCTGTATAGCCTTGCCGAACCTTCCGATCTCATCACGGCTCTTGACGTCAGCCTTGAAAGACATGTCGCCTTCGGATAATTTCAGGGCTGCATTTTCCAGTGATTTGATCGGGGTTATCACCATCCTCCTTATCATCGCCCACAAAACAATGCTGAAGCAGAAACTTGCAAAAACAGTCGCAAGCACCACGATTATTATCAAATTGGTTGCCTTGTCATATTCCTTTTCTATTGATATGGACATCTTGACCGCTCCGAGCATCTCGGGGTCAGTCGCATGACAGCCCTTGCATTTTTCCTTATTCTCAAGCGGTTTGAAAAATGTCAGTTTTTTTACGTCCCTGAAAAGCAGCGGGGCCTTTGTCTGAAATATCTTTTTCATGGCTTCACCCTCGGTGACAGGCGACTCTTTATGAAAAGCCGTGCGCCCCTGAAAATTCAGAACCGATATTTCCTCAAACCCGCTTGCGCCTTTCAGGTCATCCACCAGCGCCTTTGTAACGTCAGCGCGCCCCTCGAGCATCGTCCTTTCGACATCGCTCGCTATTATCCTTGCAGTAGCTTCGGAACTCGCCTCTGTAATACTGTAAAGACTTGCTTTTTCGATCGTCAGTACCATGAACCCGGCAACAAAAATCCCTATAAGAAGAAGGATGATTACAAGAGTCAGTATCTTCAATTCAAGCTTTTCGCGCATAAATCCTCCTTTAATCCGCCTCTATATTCATTGTATCTTCTGACCGTATAATTGATATAAAACGCTTCTCGAATATCACAACGCCCTCTATAAACCTGAGTTCAGCCTCGGTCAGATGTGCCGGGGGCTCGAGCATCTTCTCCCTTGGAAACCTCACCACGCCTATAACCCTGTCGATGGTTGCGCCTATAAGGCCTTTAGGTCCCGAGACTATCAGTATCTTTTCATCTGTATTAGTTGCCGGCTGGACAGATGTCCCGGCATCGTCAGGATCAGCGCCTGTAGTGTTTTTCCTGATACCAAGCCTTGTCTTGAGATCAAGGACTGGTATTATCTTCCCTCGCAGAGAGGTTATCCCTAAAACATAACCCGGCATTGTAGGCACCGTGGTTATCTTCTGAAATCTGATAATCTCCTCTATCTCTGAAACTCTGAAAGCGAATTCTTCTTTCGAAAGACTGAAAGTGAGCAGTTCCAGCGATAAATCTTCCGCATGTTCTTCGGATTCATACTGCCCGGACTTCCCTGCCTCAACGGGATGTTTAACTTCTTTCTGCTCCTTCTCCCTGTTCCGGGTATCTTCACTGCCTTTTTCAGGGGAGCAGATGGTTTCTTCTTTTATCTCTCCGGGCGGCTCTTCACTCTTCTGAGTATCGCCTGCATGTCCTGGCAGAGCCTCTGAAGATGCAGAGGCAACCGTTTCTTTTATCGGCTGCTCGGCAGGCTGGGGCAGAAGCATCTCTTCCGCTTTTTTTTCTTTCTCCTTTGACTGGGCTTTTTTCCTAATTTTCGCGATATCCATTTAACCCCAGTTCCCTTGAAGCATCTTCGATGAGAAATTCGTCAATAATACTAACCTCCCTTGCAAACCCGTCGAGTAGCGCGGATGTCGCGATGCTGTTAATCAGTCTTGGTATCCCGCCTGAATATCTGTACAGGCACTTCAACGCCTCTCCGGTAAATAAAATATTCTCCCTTCCGGACACCGAAAGTCTGTGTTCCACATAGGCTTTTATCTCGTTCTCTGCTATAGGGCCGAGATGATAAAAAAGTCCTATCCGCTGTTTCAGCGGGAGATACGATTTATGGTTCATCTTTTTCCTGAGATCTGTCTGGCCGACGAGTATAAGACTTATGAGGTTGGTATAATCAAGCTGGAAATTTGTGAGCAGCCTTATCTCCTCGAATGTATCCTTGCTCGGGATCAACTGGGCCTCATCTATAATAATAACAAGAGAAATACCTGCTTCATGGTCCTGATAGACCCTTTCATAAATCGCATCCAGCAGGTCGGCCTTGTTATTGTAAGGAATATCTATGTCCATCCTCTTTGCAATCGTCCTTAAAAACTGTGCAGCGGTCAGCCTCGGATTGATTATTGTAATTATCCTGTACTTCTCGCCGAGTAAGTCCATCAAGGCCCTGGTCAGGGTCGTCTTACCGCATCCGACCTCCCCTGTAAGCATGATCATTTCTCTTTCTTCCACTGCATATTGCAGCCTTGCAAGGGCTTCCTCATGGTTCCTGCTGAGGAAAAGGAATCTGGGATCAGGCGTTTTACTGAAAGGCCTTGCCGTTAACCCGAAAAATTCCTCATACATAAATCCCTCCTTTTGTTTTGATTACCGATTCCTCGATAAGAGACTCTATATCGAGGACGAGTATTACCTCATGTTTCCCTATCTCTGCAGCTCCTGCAAAACCCCGCAGTTTCTTAAGGTAATCACCAAGTGATTTGATAACGATTTCATGCTGGCCGAAAAGTTCGTCGACAAGGAGCCCTACTCTTCTCTCCGTAAAACCGACCACTACGGCAAAGGACCTCTCGTTCTTATTGGGTTCAAGATCTGTAAATTTACTGACTCTTATCATCGGGAGCATCTCCCCCCTGAGATAGTAGACCTCTTTCCATTCTATCGTCTGTATGTCTTTGTGCTCTACAACAAGCGTCTCGGACATGGAAGTCAGCGGGACAGCGAACTTTTCCTTTCCTACCCTTACTATAAGGGCCTTGATGATAGCCAGGGTAATCGGCAGGGTGAGCATAAAAGTAGTGCCGGCATCCTTCCTGGTTTCGACCTCGGCAAAACCTCCAAGAGCCGAGAGCTTTTCCTTGACCACATCCATCCCGACTCCCCTGCCTGAAACCTCGCTCACAACGTCTTTTGTGCTGAAGCCGGGCGTGAAAATGAACTCTATGATCTCCTTCTCACCGAGTTCAACGTCATCGTCCACAAGTCTCTTCTCTATAGCCTTTTTCCTTACTTTATCTATATCTATACCCGCACCGTCATCCTTAACCTCGATCACAACATGGTTCCCCTTCTGGTATGCCTTGAGTATAATCGTGCCCGATTCCTTCTTGCCCTTATTCTTCCTTTCCTCCGGGAATTCTATGCCGTGGTCTATCGAATTCCTTATAAGGTGCATGAGAGGGTCAACTATTTCCTCTGCCAGATATTTATCAAGCTCCGTATCCTCACCGTACATCACCAGTTCGATATGCTTGCCTATCTCCCTCGAATAGCGTCTTACAACCTGGGCAAGTCTTGCAAATATCTGTCCTATAGGGACCATCCTTATCTCAAGCACCTGGTCCTGAAGTTCCGCAAGCCTCCTCTCAAGAGTCTGCGATATTTTGTGCACATCGTAAACCAGGGAGGTATGGCCGAAATCCTCGATGAGCTCCATGCCGATCCTTTTTACGGCCCCTTTTGCGAGCGTTAATTCACCTATGGTATTTAAGATCCTGTCAAGCTTCTCGATATCCACTCTGACAGTTGTCGTTGTGCTCTTCAGCGCCGTCTCCTGCTGTTTTTGTAAAACAGGGGCTGCCTTCTGCAGCATCTTGGACGGGATCAGTGTATCGATCACATAATTTACGTCCTTCCTGATTTCATCTAATGCTTTGGCGCTCCCGAACATCAGGTTGAAACCGATAGACCCGTCAGGCACATTCGCTGAAGTAGGCAGGGTTGAAATAAGCTCACCCTTTGCCTTTATCGCCTTTGTAAGTTCCTCCAGAGACTTGTCAAATACATCCAGTGTAAAGACAGCCTTCGCAAGATAAATGCCTTTGCCGTCTTTTATATTGGCCTTAAGCCTGTGCTCTTCGTATTCAGACAGGACCTTCAGTATCGACTCATCTATCAATCCCTCGCTCGGACCGCCTTCTGCCTGACCTTTCTGTAATGCCCTGAAGTTCTCGATATCTTCAAGGTGCCTGCTGATGTCTTCTTCTCTCTCTTCGGCAACCCCTTCAACAAGACCCTTCAGTATATCGAGGTTCTTTAAGAGGAAATTCACGACGTCGTCGTTCAGTTCGATCCTGCCGAGCCTCACATCATCCATCAGCGTCTCAAGGGAATGGCTCAGGTTAGTTATACCCTGCAGGCCGAACAGACCCGATACTCCCTTGAGCGTATGCATTGACCTGAACAGGGCGTTGATAGAGTCTGGATTGACACCGGTTGAGAACGTCTCCTGTATTTCCAGTATCAGACTCTGTGATTCCTCGAGGAGTTCCTCGGCTTCTGCAATAAATTCCTTTTTTGAAGATTTCATGAACCGATAGTCTTCTTTATTATTTCCTGAAGTTCAAATGATTTAAACGGCTTCGTAATATAAGCCGTTGCGCCAAGTGCGATACCTCTTTTTTTGTCTTCCTCGCTCTTTTCAGTGCTTACAATTATTATAGGCAGCTGACTGTATCTGGGATTGCCCCTGACAAAGTTTATGAGTTCAAGCCCGTTGATATCAGGCATGTTTATATCAGTTATAATGAGGTCATATTCCTGTAAAGGCATCATCTTCAGGGCCTCGAATCCCGAAGATGCCTCAACCGTCTCAAAGTCACCGATTTCCTCGATAACTGCTCTTATCAGGGCCCTGGTAGTAGCGGAATCTTCAACTATGAGAATGGTTTTCACAAAGCATCTCCATTTACCGGCATATTAAATTAATGTAAAGATTTTATCAGATAATTCAAAAAAAATCTCGCCTGACCTCAGTCCGATCCTTTTCCCCGTTCAATTTCCTGAAGTCTTCTCTGAAGTAATGATTTTTCAAGCGCAAGACCGGCATGGCTGATAAAAATCTCAAGCCCTTCGGTCTCGCCGATTGATTCCTTCAGGTTAGCGTTGTCGCAGTAAAGCAGTGCAACGACTTTGCCCTCTGCTATTACCGGGAAAAAAGCAACTTCAGTCGGCCATATCCCACCAAGCTCATTCATCAGATATTGTGTAATCTCATCCTTCTCCAGAACTCCTTTATGCGGTCTTTGTTCAAGGACTATCTTCTTTAAAAAACTGCTGTCGTCCGGTTTCAGGACGGTCTGCCTGACTCTCTCATCAGCCCTGTCGATTTCAAGTCCGAACTGGCCAAGCCCTACTATCTCGTGCTTGCCGACCATAAAAAGCACCCCTCTCTGAAAAATATCACTTGCAAACCTCAGAATAAGAAGGGTTATTTCAGATGCCGAACTCGGAAACCTGAGTTCCTGGGTAAGGGACTTTAGTGCGGATATGTCTTTTCTTTCAGCAGGCTGTGATGTCCAGTCCTCTTCCCACCCTGCTTCTTCGCCTGTTTCCTCCACTGAAAATTCCTCGGTCGTCACTACAGGTGACTGGGAAGATTCATCAAATACTCTTGCGCCTTCCATAAGCAGATATTCAGGGCTAAGCCCTTTTGACAGCTCCCATCCGAGGTCAGGCAGATCTGTCTTTCCCTCTATTTCAAGATCGTCGAGTTCAAACTGAAAATCCCCGTCTTCCCATAGAAGGAGTTTGTATACGACCTTTTCGATCCTCTTCTTGGCAACTTTATCAAGCAACTCTTTACTGGCTGAACCAAAGTCAAGGAGTATATCGGCGATTGTTTTTGCAGGCAGCTTCTTCTTGATCTCAACAGCCATATTGAATATCGTATCTTTTAT
>JAKAKQ010000018.1 GCA_021813425.1 Nitrospirota bacterium | reverse complement strand
CTTTGGGGATGTGCTTATCCGTGTGCATCCGAACTTCAGGCTTGCAATGCATATCGATACAGATGAGGGGAACGCCGGTAATATTATGGCGGATGCCGCAGGACACATCGAAGGAATTCAGACTCATGAGTAAAAAAAGAATAGGCTGGCCGGCTTGTCAGCTTTAATGTGGAGGGGAGGATGAAAAAGAGGCAAGACCGCGTAAAAGCAGTTACACCAGTAGAAACGCATGAGAGTATCCGTACCGCCCTGTCGACTGATGCCTTCAAATGTGCCCTGATGGACAACCTGTGTTATGTTCAGGGAAGACTACCCAAAGTGGCTACACGTAATGACTACTACATGGCACTTGCCTACACTATTCGTGACCGTGTTCTGCAACGCTGGATGAAGACAATGGAGAGCTATATGGGACAGAATATGAAGTCCCTTAGTTACCTTTCTGCCGAGTTCCTTATGGGACCTCATCTGGTAAATAACATGATCAACCTTGGTATTTCCGAACATGTCCGGCATGCTGTCAGCGAGCTGGGGCTTGATTTTGATGCGCTTGCCGCCCAGGAAGAGGAGCCCGGATTAGGCAATGGCGGTTTGGGACGGCTTGCGGCCTGTTTTCTCGATTCCCTTGCTACGCTCGATACACTGGCGGTTGGATATGGTATCCGCTATGAATTCGGCATTTTTGACCAGGTTATAAGGGATGGCTGGCAGACCGAGGTCACCGACAAATGGCTGAGGCTCGGGAACCCATGGGAAATAAGCCGTCCGGAACTGGCTTTTGATGTGAAGTTCGACGGGCATACAGAGGGATATAATGACAAAGAGGGACGTTACAATGTTCGCTGGGTCCCCGGTTACATTGTCAAGGGCGTTGCCTTTGATACACTTGTCCTTGGATATCTCGTAAATACTGTCAATCTCCTGCGGCTCTGGAAGGCTGAGGCCTGCGAGTCTTTTGATTTCACTGCATTCAATGTCGGCGATTATTATGGGGCAGTCAATGAAAAAGTAGCATCAGAGAATATTACCAAGGTGCTTTATCCGAACGATGAGGTAATACAGGGAAGACAACTAAGGCTTGGACAGCAGTATTTTTTTGTTTCTTGCTCGTTGCAGGATATGATACGGGTACACCTGATGCGGGGAAATCCCATCGACAATTTTCATGAGAGGTACGCTATCCAACTTAATGATACGCACCCATCCATCGCTGTTGCAGAACTGATGCGCCTGCTAATAGATGAGCATCATATGGATTGGAACAAGGCCTGGCACATTACTTGTAAAACCTTTGCATATACCAATCACACCCTTCTCCCCGAAGCGCTCGAGAAGTGGCCGGTACCCCTCTTCGGAAAACTTTTACCAAGGATCCTTGAGATAATCTATGAGATCAACCAGCGCTTTCTCGATGATGTGAGGCCTTTGTATGCCGATGACAACGAGCGTATTGCAAGACTTTCCCTGATCGACGAATACGGTGAAAAATATATACGCATGGCGAACCTGGCATGTGCAGGCAGTCATGCTATAAACGGCGTGGCTGAATTGCATACGGAACTGCTTAAAAATACAGTCCTTCGTGATTTCTATGAGCTTTGGCCCGAGAAGTTCCTGAATGTAACCAATGGCGTAACGCCCAGGAGATGGGTTGTCGTGAGCAACCCGAGTTTGACCGGCCTGATTACAAAGAGTATCGGAGATAGATGGATAAAGCATATGGAGGAACTCAGGAGTCTCGAAAAGTTTGCGGACGACCCTGCATTTCAGGAGGAATGGAGACGCGTTAAGTCAGAGAACAAAAAGGACCTGGCAGTCCACATTAAAGAGAAAACCGGCATCGCATTGGATCCGGATTCGATGTTTGACATTCAGGTAAAGAGACTGCACGAATACAAGCGCCAGCATCTCAATATCCTCCATATCATAACGCTTTATAACCTCATCAAGCAAAACCCTGAAGTTGATATCGTTCCACGGACCTTCATATTCGGCGGCAAGGCTGCGCCTGGATACTTCATGGCAAAGCTTATTATTAAACTGATCAATTCCGTAGGAGAGATCGTAAATCATGACCACGATGTCCGGAACCGGCTGAAGGTTGTCTTTTTCCCGGATTTTAATGTCAAGAACGGGCAGCGGATATACCCTGCAGCAGATCTTTCAGAGCAGATCTCAACAGCCGGCAAGGAAGCTTCAGGGACGGGGAATATGAAATTTTCGATGAATGGAGCCCTGACGATCGGGACCCTTGACGGTGCAAATGTGGAGATCCGTGAAGAAGTAGGATATGACAACTTCTTTCTCTTCGGTCTTACTGCAGAGCAGGTGCAGGAACGCAGGATACATGGTTACAACCCGTTCGAGTATTACAAATCGAATGACCAGTTAAGGGGCGTCATAGATCTAATTTCCTCCGGATGTTTTTCTCCCGGGAATCCGGGTCTCTTCAAACCCCTTATAGATTCACTGCTTTACCATGATGAATACATGCTTATGGCAGATTATCAGTCCTATATAGAAACCCAGGAGTCGGCGAGCCGGGCATTTCGGAATCGCAGGCAGTGGACCCGCATGTCTATCCTCAATGTATCGCGTATAGGCAAGTTTTCGTCTGACAGGGCGATCCGGGAATACTGCGATAAGGTCTGGAATATCAAACCCGTAGAACTTACCGGTTAGAAACCGCACGGGGTTGCAACTTAAAATTTGGGAATCCCGGGCAGGCCGCAATATCCCCGCCTCTGTTCCGGCTTATCTATCCATTCAGCATCTTCTGCACCGCATTTCTCACATATATGAGGTGTGTATTCAGCCCATCTCCATGCCATGCATTCAGAGCCCAGGCATTTTGATATCTGGGTTGCGATGGTCATATGACACCATTTGTCTTTTGCCTCAATCTCATTTACCAGCATGACCGCCTCCTTGTTTTATCAAAGATATTGACATCCCTGTTATTCGTTTTAAATAAAATTTTAGGGTTTATATACCTGTATGCAAGAAAATGTCTGCAAAATTATTGAAATATAAAAATAATATCATGTATCATATCCAATGTCTTTGATATATTTTATACTATTTTGGAGGTATTGGACATTAAGCTGATAGCAGAAGATGGAAGTGTGCGGAATGTAAGCGGACTATCTGATATCGAAAAGCATCTTTTTAGATTAAAAGCCATCGCCGTTAAGGTAAACGGTCAACTCTCCGACCTGAAATCCCTTCAGAAAATCAAAGAGAATGATACAGTCGAAGCCGTGACATTCGATTCCGATGAAGGGAAAGAGATATACCGCCACAGCACATCACATGTCATGGCGCATGCTGTGAAGAGACTTTTCCCGCAGGCAAAAATCGCGATCGGCCCTTCGATCCAGGACGGTTTCTACTATGATTTCGACCTCGAGAAGACCTTTGCCCCTGATGACCTTGTCGCCATCGAAAAGGAGATGGGGGATATCATAAAAAAGGATTCGCCTTTTGTGAGAAAGGAGATTCCCAGGGCAGAGGCTGTCAGCATCTTCGAAAAAATGGGTGAACAATACAAGGTGGAGCTTCTCAATGAGATTCCCGAGGAAAATGTTTCGATATATGAAGAGGATGGTTTTGTTGATTTATGCAGAGGCCCCCATCTGCCTTCTACCGGAAAGATCGTTGCCTGCAGGCTTTTAAGCATTGCCGGCGCTTACTGGAGAGGCGATGAAAAGAACAAGATGCTGCAGAGGATCTACGGCACGTCGTTCAATAACCCCAAGGACCTGAAAAAATACCTGGATTTTCTTGAAGAAGTTAAGAAAAGAGACCACCGGAGGCTGGGCAAAGAACTCGATCTCTTCAGCATAAGCGATGAGATTGGTCCCGGGCTTATTCTATGGCATCCTAACGGTGCAATGATCCGGAAGACAATAGAGGATTTCTGGAGGGATGAGCACTTTAAAGCTGACTACAAAATACTTTATACCCCTCATATAGCGAAACTCGAACTCTGGAAGAGAAGCGGGCATTTGGATTATTACAGGGAGAATATGTATTCTCCCATGGAGATCGAAGGTATTGATTATGAGATAAAGCCGATGAATTGCCCA
>JAKAKQ010000071.1 GCA_021813425.1 Nitrospirota bacterium | reverse complement strand
CAGAGTGAAAGGCCGACGGTCGAAGACATAGACCGGCATGTCAGATTGCTCAGGGAAGAGCTCGATAAAAAAGGCATTGCGATAAAACTGCTGCCCGGGGCTGACATCAGGCTGTCATATGAGCTTATTGAAGGGATAGAAAGGAACAGGATTCCCACGATAAACGGGTCGCGTTATTTTCTCCTTGAACTGCCGGACATTATCCCGCCGAACCTCGATAATCTTCTTTTCACGGCAAACCTCAACGGGTTCGTGCCTATTATCACCCATCCCGAGCGGAACTACACCTTACTGTCGGAACCTGAAAAAATCGAGGTCCTGAGGGACTCGGGCGCCCTGCTCCAGCTGACTGCCATGAGCGTGACAGGCGAATTCGGGAATCGGATAAAAAGACTCTCGTACATGCTTCTCAAAAAAAACCATGTGGATTTCATTGCATCGGATGCGCACAATATAAACAGGAGGACCCCGGTGCTTTCAAGGGCATACAGGGAAGTGGCAGGGCTGATTGACGAAGAGGCCGCTAAAAGGCTCTTCTTCGAAAACCCCGGGGCAGTTATAGAAAACAGGGAAATAAGGGAAAGCTCTTAACTCATGGCTCATAGTTCATGGATATATAATTGTTTCTATGCACCAGGAGCTATCAGCTATAAGCTGTCAGCTATGGGGTAAGAGCTTATGATGAACTGGTACGCGATATATACAAAACCAAAAAGCGAGGATTCAATAGCCCATCTCCTCAGGAATGCAGGGTTTGAGACACTTAACCCCAAGATAAAAGTAGTTAAATATGTAAGAAAAAAATATGTTGATGTCATAGAGCAGCTTTTCCCGTCATATATCTTTGCGTTCTTTGACAGCGATAAACACTCGCACATGATCAGATATACACGAGGGGTAAGGTATGTAATAGGGCAGGGTTACCCCATAATAGTTCCTGACGAGATAATCAATGCCATCAAGGAAAGGATGAAGGACGGTGTCGTTATACCCGTGCCTGAGGATTTCAGCAAAGGTGAAAGGGTCATGATAAAGGAAGGGCCTTTCAAGAATTTCTACGGCATATTCGAAAAAAATATCCCCGGCAGGAAAAGGGCGATGATACTCCTGGAGACGCTTTTCTGCAAGGTCGACCTCGACATCCGGTCGATAAAAAAAGCATAAAACACCCAGGCTTCTTTTTCCCCTTGACCTTTCAGGCAAGTTTTTTTTATCATTAGTTCAGTGCCTGAACGCACAAAGATCCTTCTATTTTTTATCCTGTCCATGACAGGAAGCGGCGGTAGCCCGTCCAAAATTGCCCCAGGCTATAAGCTGTGAGCTTTCTTTGCTTTATCGCTTGAGAGCTTGTCGCTTGTTCAGCTATAAACTATCATGGATGAATCCCAGTTCAAGACCCTTCGTGAATTAGCAAAAGACGGGACCCTTTCCCAGCGCGAGCTGTCGAAAAAAATGGGACTGAGTCTTGGGAGGGTGAACTACCTCGTCAACGCCCTTCTTGAGAAAGGCTACATCAAGGCAAGGCGCTTCAAGAATTCAAAGAACAAGATAGGTTACATGTACATCCTCACGCCGAAAGGCATCTCCGAGAAGTTCATGCAGACGCAGAGCTTCCTCCTGAGAAAATCTCAGGAGTACGCAGATCTAAAACGAGAGATCGAAATTCTGAGAAAAGAGACTGAAGAGATAAGATGAAAAAAATCCTGGTCACCGGGGCTGCCGGATTCATCGGCTTCCACCTTTCCGGACGGCTTGCAGATCGCAGTGACGAGGTCGTCGGGCTCGACAACCTGAATACATACTACGATGTCAATCTGAAACTCGACAGGCTGAAACAGCTCGAAGGCAGGAAGAACTTCAGATTCGTAAGACTCGACCTCTCAGACAGAGATGCGGTCGCAGGACTTTTTTCCGAAGAGAAGTTTGACGCTGTTGTCAATCTTGCTGCGCAGGCAGGTGTTCGTTATTCACTTATAAATCCATATTCCTATGTGGACAGCAACATAAGCGGTTTCCTGAACATCCTTGAAGGCTGCAGGCATAACAGCGTAAAGCACCTTGTCTTTGCCTCATCGAGCTCTGTATACGGCGCAAACACAAAGATGCCTTTTTCCGTCCACCAGAATGTCGACCACCCTGTGTCTCTGTATGCTGCAACCAAAAAGTCAAACGAACTCATGGCCCATACATACTCAAGCCTGTATAACCTGCCCTGCACCGGTCTGAGGTTTTTCACTGTATACGGTCCCTGGGGAAGGCCGGACATGGCCCTGTTCCTGTTCACAAAGGCCATACTTGAAGGAAGGTCTATCGAGGTATTCAATTACGGGAAGATGCGGAGAGACTTCACATATATCGATGACATTACAGAAGGCGTCATCAGGGTGATTGACAGGGTCCCTGCCCCTGATCCTGACTGGAGCGGCGACACCCCTGATTCGGCAACAAGCTATGCGCCTTATAAGCTCTATAATATCGGCAATAACAACCCTGTTGAGCTGATGAGGTTCATCGAAGTCCTTGAGGACTGCCTCAGCAAAAAAGCAGAAAAGAACCTCCTGCCGATTCAGCCCGGCGATGTCCCTGCTACCTATGCGGATGTGGATGACCTGACAGCGGCTGTCGGATTCAAACCCTCTACCACTATTAGGGAAGGGATAAATAAATTTGTGGAATGGTATAAACAGTATTATAAAATCAGCTTATAGCTTGCAGGCTTACCAGCTTGTCGCTTGTTAGCTTTTCACGTTTCACGTTTTACGTTTCACGATTTACGGCCGTTAAACAGCTTTCAGGCTTCTTTTAAATGAATGACCAAAATATAACCTGGCACAATCAAAAAATCGGCAAACAGGACCGATGGCTTAAAAACAGCCATAAATCCGCCCTTGTCTGGATCACCGGGCTTTCTGCATCCGGAAAATCGACAATCGCAAACGAATTGGAACGCAGGCTCTTCCAGTGCCATATAAATACATTAATTCTTGATGGCGATAATGTAAGGCATGGATTAAGTAAAGATCTTGGGTTTACTGAAAAAGACAGAAAAGAAAATCTAAGGAGGGTTGGCGAAATGGCCAAGCTCCTCGTCGATGCAGGAATTCTGACTATAGCAGCCTTTATATCTCCATATAATGAAGACAGGATGATGATCAGGCGATTGTTTCACGATGGAGAGTTCATTGAGGTTTTTCTGAAATGTGATCTGTCGGTATGTGAGGCAAGAGACCCTAAGGGCCTGTACAAAAAGGCACGGGCAGGCGAGATAAAGGATTTTACCGGGATATCAGCGCCTTATGAGCAGCCCGAACATCCCGAGATTATTCTTGAAACAGACAGGATCCCGATCGATGAATCTATTGAAATAATTTCTTCGCACTTGAAAAACACGGGGATAATACTCAATGGACAGTATCTTTAGAGAATACGACATAAGAGGAGTTGCAGGGAAGGAACTCACAGATGAGTTTGCCTTTTTGCTGGGCAAGGCATTCGGCGCATATCTCAAAACAAAAAATCAAACGGCAGCGGCTGTGAGCGTCGGCAGGGATGCAAGGTTAAGTTCAGAGAGTCTCTCTGCAAATCTTATTAACGGCATACTCTCTTCAGGGCTTGATGTATATGACATAGGGCTCTGCCCTACCCCCCTGCAATATTTTTCCATACACCATCTCGGGCTCGACGGCGGCATAATGGTCACAGGAAGTCACAACCCTCCAGAATACAACGGGTTTAAAGTCAGCATAGGCAGGGAGACCATCTTTGGAGAAGAGATCCGGAAACTGAAGGATATCATGCAGGAAAATAAACGTACCGGGAGCCCGGAAAAAGGACGGCTCGAACCTTACGATATACTTACCGCATATAAGGATGCGATGATAAGCCGGTTTTCATACCTTTCCGGCAAGGAATACAGGAAGATAAAGGTAGTAGTTGATGCAGGCAACGGCACAGGAGGGGTTGTTGCCCCGCAGATACTTGAGGCGATGGGATGTGAAGTGGTCCCGCTTTTTTGCGAGCCTGACGGAACGTTTCCCAACCATCATCCCGACCCGACGGTCGTCGAATATATAAAAGACCTTAAAAGGGTCACATTGGAAGAAAAGGCAGACATCGGGGTCGGCTATGACGGAGATGCC